>JBBSLN010000206.1:0-4932 GCA_038255205.1 Flavobacteriales bacterium | reverse complement strand
TTCAAAAATATACATTGTTGCCAAAAATGCTGGTAAATATCCGGCTGTTTCACGAGGTAGATGAGGTCTTAAATTCCAGTAATTTTGATAGCCTCCAGAACGTCTGATTGCCTTGCTGACGTTGCCTGGGCCCGAATTATACGCTGCAAGGGCCAAATCCCAATCACCAAAAATCTCATAGAGTTTTGCCAAATATTTACTAGCAGCAATCGTCGATTTAATAGGGTCACTACGTTCATCGACATAACTTGTCACATTAAGCCCATACATTTTGCCTGTTGGATACATAAACTGCCAAAGACCTGTAGCGCCCACTCTTGATTTTGCTCTTGGTTTTAACGCAGATTCGACAATCGCCAAATATTTGATCTCCAAAGGCACATCCATATTGTCCAATTCTTTTTCGAAAAGAGGAAAATAATATTCACTCAACGCCATAAGACGCTGCATGGTAGAACGTCTATTTTTCAAATAGGATTTGATGACACTTTCCAAACCAGGATTATATTCGATATTGAAAGGTGTTTTAGCGCTCATTTTATGTAAGCGCGCTTTTAAAGTGTCTACAGAAAGCTCTGGAAGGTCAACTTCCTCAAACTTAATATCTGTAATTGATTCATAAATGGTATCGAAAAGTGTGTTGCTGTAAAGTTCTTCAAGCCATTTTTCGTCGTAAGCTGAAGCCAACTTTTGGTCTTCCAACTTTTTTACCGTCAATGAATCAAGAATAGGTTCAATTGTTTTGATACCTGTTGGATTACCATCTAAAATAGAATCAATTTTGGTCTGATTTACTTTATTTTTTGTTGCTTTAACTTCTTTTTTATTCGCAGGTTCGACCTGCGCAAAACTCACACAAAAGCATAATGATAAGGCGAGGGCTAGCAATATAGGTGTCTGTTTCATCTTCTAAATCTATGAGATATCTAAACGATATGGTTGGTTAAATCGTACAATGATATTCAAAAAGTGAATACAAAACAACATTTTAACACAATTTTTTGCACTTCATCGAAATTTTATGCATTTCATCGATTAAACTAATCATTCAAAATAGCCGCAATTCCAGGAAGTGTTTGCCCTTCTAGACTTTCTAGCATGGCTCCTCCACCCGTGCTGACATAGCTTACTTTATCTTCAAAACCGAATTGTTTCACAGCGGCCACGGAGTCACCACCACCAACTAATGAGAATGCACCATTTTTGGTAGCTTCAGCGATTGAATTTCCTAACTCAATGGTTCCTTTTGCAAAATTTTCCATTTCAAAAACACCTAGAGGCCCATTCCAAAGAATCGTTTTACACTTCATCACAACATCATGAAAATTCTTTATAGATTTTGGTCCAGCGTCTAGACCTTGCCAACCGTCAGGAATATGATAGACATCCACTATTTGTGTTTTGGCATTATTGTCAAAGGAATCCGCAGCAACCACATCAACTGGTAGATGAATGTGAACATTTTTCTCCTTCGCTTGTTTCAAAATATCCAGTGCCAAATCCATTTTGTCATCTTCACAAATGGAATCTCCCACTTGACCCCCTTGGGCTTTCACAAACGTAAAGCTCATTCCTCCACCAATAATCAAATGGTCAACTTTATCTAAAATATTCTCGATAATCGTGATTTTAGAAGAGACTTTAGCCCCTCCAAGGACTGCCAAGACGGGCTTTTCTCCGGTTTTCATGACTTTATCTATACTTTCAATCTCTTGTGCCAATAAAGATCCAAAACATTTTTTTCCAGGAAAGAATTCGGCCACTATTGTTGTTGAGGCATGCGCTCTATGGGCCGTTCCGAATGCGTCATTCACATAGATATCTCCAAGTTTTGAGAGCTTTTCAGCAAAACCCCTGTCTCCAGCTTCCTCTTCTTTGTGGAAACGTAAATTTTCCAGAAGCAAAACCTCTCCCGGTTTCAGGTTCTCTGCAGCATTTTCAGCTTCAGGTCCGATACAATTTTTTACAAACTTGATTTCTACACCAATGATTTCCTCGACTTTATCCACTATATGTTCTAATGAAAACTCCTTTTGCTCGCCTTTGGGGCGTCCTAAATGTGACATTAAAATACAACTACCGCCTTCTTCAAGTATCTTTATGATTGTTGGTTTTGCAGCTTCTATTCTTGTGGCATCGGTCACATTGAAGTCTTCATCCAACGGAACATTAAAATCAACACGTATCAGTGCTTTTTTATCTTTAAAATCGAAATCGTTTAAGGTTTTCATTTTGATGTTGTTTTCTAATTGAATTACAAATGTAACCAATTAAAAAGAGCTATAAAATGTCTTTTTTACTGAAATCAATTTCAATTTTATAGACTGATAAAAATCTTATCTTTGCGCCATGCTATTTTCTGATATTTTAGGACAGGAACATTTGAAAAATCATTTGACACATAGTGTTGATAATGGTCGTATTTCTCATGCGCAGTTATTTGTAGGGCCAGAAGGCTGTGGTACTTTGCCTATGGCCATTGCTTATGCGCAATATATATTGTGTATGAATACCAATGGCGAAAATAGTGACGGCAATGAATCTTGCAATTTTAAGTTCAAGAATATTTCACATCCTGATTTGCATTTTGCATTTCCCGTGGCGACCAATGATAAGGTTAAAAGTCATCCGGTTTCCAATCATTTTATGGAAGAATGGCGCCAATTGTTAAAGGAGCAGCCCTATGGCAATCTTTTCGATTGGTATCAAGTATTGGGAGTTGACAATAAGCAGGGTCAGATAGGAGTAGATGAAGCTCAAGACATAGTAAAATCCTTGTCCTTAAAGTCTTATGAGGGCGGTTATAAGATCATGTTAATTTGGATGGCTGAAAAAATGAATACTTCAGCAGCTAATAAACTATTAAAACTGATTGAAGAGCCACCTAATAAAACAGTTTTTATTTTGATTGCAGAAGATGAAGAACAAATCATTAGCACGATTCGTTCGCGCTGCCAAATACTTCATTTCCCTCCTTTGGCGGAAGTTGTCATTAAGAATGCGCTCATTAAAAACTACCAATTGGAAGCTTCAATAGCTACAAAAATTGCACATCAAGCAAATGGCAATTACAATAAGGCCTGTGATTTGGTCTATCAAGATTCTGAAGACATTCAATTTGAAGAATGGTTCGTGTTTTGGATACGTTCGGCATTTAAGGCGAAAGGCAACAAAAGCGCCATCCATGATTTAATCAGTTGGAGCGAGGAGATTGCAAAAACAGGTCGTGAAACCCAGAAACAATTTTTATTATTCTGTATTGACTTTTTTAGACAGGCTTTACTCTATAATTATAATGCCACAGAACTTGTCTTTATCGAAACCAAGACCAAAAATTTTAAATTGGAAAACTTCGCTCCTTATGTTAATGAAACAAATATATTAGACATAAATGATGAGTTGCAAAATGCCATCTATCATATAGAACGCAACGGAAATGCTAAAATAATATTGACTGATTTGTCGATCAAATTAACGCGATTATTGCACAAAAAAGCCAGCTAATTAGCTGGCCTTTGATATATTCAAGAATCAACTAGTGTTAATCCTTCTTGTAAGCCTTATTTAACTCCTCCAAAATCTCTTTGGTCAAATCCTTGTTTTCTTCGCCATACATGACACTTCCCGCATCATTGCTTCCTAAAATATAAGTATAGTTGTTTTTCTTCCCATACTCTTTTACGAAAGCGCGGACTTCTTTAATCAACGTGTCTATTTCAGTTTGACTTGATTTTTGGATTGTTTGCTCTTCCATTTGGGTTTGTTGCTGAAACATTTGGTATTGCTGCGTCAAGGATTGGTATTGTGCCTGTGACTCTTTTTTTGCCAATTGAGGATCACTTTGTTGAATAATGGCTGCTTGAGCTTGAAACGATTTGCCTATACTGTCAATTTTTTTATCAAAATTTTCAACTTTGGTTTTAAAAGAAGCTTCAATATCTTTTCGCTTTTGATAATCCTTCATCAATTCTCCATTGTTAATAAATCCTGTTTTCATTTCATTCTGACATGATGCCATTAACATCATTCCAAAAACTAATAATAGTACTTTTTTCATTTTATGATTTATTTTAATTTTTGCAAATGTAACAAAGTATAAGGAAATAATACTAAAATTATCACTATTGATAAAATTAATGAGTTCAACCTATTTAATAGTTAATATTAATTAAAAATGAGTTAATTAAAATATGTTTTAAGGAAGTTTCAAAAAATTATAAGGGCAAACAATGATTTAAGGACCGAAAAGTCAGCGTAGAGGCTTTAAATTACTTCTTTTTGTTTTTTTATGACATAAATTAGAGAAGAATACTCTCCAGTACCACTTGCTTCGATATTCGATCGCAATCCCGACCAAAAAGCTTTAAATGGATTCATAAATCCCGATTTATATTTTTCTGACAATAAGCTCACATAAAATGCGTCAAATTTCATTGGTAGCTTGTCATGAACTTCCAGCCCTGCTCTCAAAACTAATTTTGAAATTGAAGCTTGTGAAAAATGCCAAAGATGTCTAGGTACGTCAAATGCAGCCCAAAATTCTTTATAATAATTTGCGTCATAACTTTTATAGTTTGGAACGGCTATTAGGATAACACCTTTCGGTTTTAGCAAATTATTCAATAGTGAAATGTGCTCATCTAATTCGGGCAAATGCTCAAGAACATGCCAAAGTGTAATGACATCAAAACTGTGCTCATTAAATTTTAAGAAATGCTCGACATCGAACACGCTGTTGTTTGATTTTTGATTCGCAATATCTCTTGCTTTTGCATTTGGCTCAATCCCCGAAACTTTCCAATGATTATCTTTGGCGATTTGCAAAAAGTCACCTGTACCGCAACCAACATCCAATAGATTTTTTCCCTCTCCCGAGATCTTATTTATTAATTTCAGTTTCTGTTTTAAAGTTATTGATTTTACAATATGATA
>JBBSLN010000205.1:0-4941 GCA_038255205.1 Flavobacteriales bacterium | reverse complement strand
CACCACTTCATTACCCCAAACTTTATCGAGGATTTCTTCGCGCTTGAATACTTTGCCAGGTTTTGTGGCTAACAAAGATAGCAATTCAAACTCTTTTCGTGGCAAAATAATTTCTTTACCTTTATGTGAGATTTTGTACTCTTCCCTATTTATAATAAGTGAGCCTATTTTCATGATGCTTTCAGTAGCATCCTCATCTTTTAATCTTCTTAATAGAGCCTTTACTTTACTGACCAAGACTTTCGGTTTGATGGGTTTGGTAATATAATCATCCGCTCCTGCATCAAAACCAGCCATTTGAGAGTAATCTTCTCCTCTTGCAGTTAAGAACGTTATGATAACGTCGCTCAAATCTGAGATTTTTCTGATTTGTTCGCATGCCTCTATGCCATCCATTTCGGGCATCATCACATCAAGAATGATTAAATGTGGGCGTTCCTTTTTAGCCTTTTTCACAGCATCAATTCCGTTGTCTGCGGTTATGACCTGATAGCCTTCAGAAGATAAATTATAGCCAACTATTTCCAAGATATCTGGCTCATCATCGACCAATAGTATTTTAATTTCCCGTTTTTTCATATATACTCAAAGATATTCAACATTGTAAAGATAGGGTTAATAGCAAAAATTTATACTAACGCCGTAAATAATAACAATAAGATAACTTAAGACAGACGTTGATTTCACATGTCATCGAATATTTATCAGGTTTAACATTTTTTTGGTACATGTTTTGCAATAAATTATTAAATTTATTTAAAAGAACTTAATTTGATGAAAAACTACTTTAACATCTTATGTCTTGTGGCATTCTTAAGCGCTTCTACATTTGGTTATTCCCAAATAGCCGAAACGACTACTACCAATACCGAGACTATCGAGGATTTGTCCATTTATCCAAATCCGGTAAGCAATGGTAAAATATACATTACCTCCAAATTAAACCTCAATAAAGAGATTGAAATCTTTGATGTTTTAGGTAAAAAGATTCAATCTACTTCTCTTTTTGGAAAAGAATTAAACGTTTCTAAATTAACACCAGGAATTTACATTCTTAAGATTAAGGAGGGCAATATTTCCGCGACTAGAAAATTGGTAGTGAGGTAATTGAATCTATATGTTACGTTAGTGTTATGAGTATGAAAATATTTGTGACATGTTAACTTTCTTTCCTCATACTTCTTACATTTGACCATAATTTAAGACTAAATAATTATGAGAAAAATTTACTTTTTATTACTTACTTTATCAATTAGTGCAATGTCCTTTGGGCAATTGGTTATCAATGAAATCGATGTCGATACACCTGGCTCGGACACGGCAGAATTTTTAGAACTCAAATGGTCTCCTAACACGTCATTAAATGGATATATTGTTGTGTTTTTTAATGGTAGTAACGATTTAAGTTATGCAACCTTCGATTTAATGGGCAAAACAACAGATGCAAACGGGTTTTTCATTTTAGCAAATGAAAGTCTTGCAACTGGTCAAGATATTGTATTACAAGCCGGAGGTTCTGGATTTATACAAAATGGTGCTGATGCTATTGGCATATATCAAACAGCGGCAGCGAATTTTCCTGATGGTACTGCCCCTACTTTGACCAATTTAATTGATGCATTGGTTTATGATACAAATGATACCGACGATGCTGAATTATTAGCTGGTTTAGGAGAAACAGTTCAATATAATGAAAGTGAAAATGGAGCAAGCGACACACAATCTATCCAAAGAAAAATAAATGGTATTTATGAGACTAAAAAACAGACGTTTAGAGCTTCAAATGATTCTGCTACTTGTGCTTTAACTTTAACTTCAACAGCTGCAATATGTAACGCTTTTACCGCTGGAACCGACTCCTATAAAGTAGACATTGGATTTAATGGTGGTGGGACTTCGACTTATACAGTGACTACAACTTCTGGAACTGTGGGTGGCGACAGCCCAACTACAATGACAACGGGAACGATTACTGTCACTGGTGTCGGTGAAGGAACAGATATTACCGTGACCGTGACCGATGGTATTTTATGTAATCTGACCAGTATGATAACATCTCCAAGTTGTATTCCTTCTAATACTTTACCATTGTATGAAGGGTTTGCTTACACAGTTGGTACTAATTTAGGTGATCAACCTAATTGGAGAAATATAAATTCTGGTGATGAAGTTCTAATTGGTGGCCCAGGCGGTTTAACCTATTCTGGATTGGCTTCTACTTCTGGCACTGGTAATCACGTTACATTTGACGGAGCAGGTATTGATTCAGTTTTTGAATATACGCCTGTAACTTCGGGAACAGTTTATGCTTCATTTATATTTAACGTAACAAATCAGTCAGCCGTTACTGACGCATCTGGTGGTTATTTTGCTGGTATTTCTTCGAGTAATACTGCTTATGATGCACGTTTGTGGTTAAAACCAAATCCTGATGCGGCTTCAAACACCTTTAATATTGGTATCGCTAATACTGGTGCTGCCACATTTACACCAGGAACCTACACTACTGATACATCTATTTTTGTGGTTATGAGTTATGATCTTGCAACTGGTAATATTAATGCTTGGGTTAATCCTTCAAGTGCAAGTTTTGGAGGAGCTGCTCCAGCTCCAACAGTTTCGGCAGTCGATCCATCAATTTCATCTAGTTTAAGAAGTTTTATTTTGAGACAAGACTCAACTTCTGAAACACCTTTCATTCTTTTTGATGAATTGCGTCTTGGAACTAGTTGGTCTGCTGTAACTCCAACTACTTTATCAGTTGAAGACTTCAATTCTAATAATTTCATAATATACCCTAACCCAACTTCTCTTGGTTATGTTAACATTACAAATAATAATACTACTGCAATGTCAGTTGCAGTTTACGATGTATTAGGAAAACAAGTTTTAAAACAAACTGTTAGCAATAACCGTTTGAATGTAGCTTCATTGAAGTCTGGAATTTATATCCTGAAAATTTCTCAAGACAATGCTACCATCACTAAAAAACTTGTGATTAAATAATTGAATAATTCTAAATATTATAAAAGCGTTGCCTTGATTGGTAGCACTTTTTTATTTTATCTACTTTTGTAATGATGATAAATACCAAAGCTATTTTCAATATTAAATCAGATGAAGACTTTGAGGTCATGGCTTTGACTATCTTTCGATTTCAATTTGAGAACAATCCTGTCTATAGATCATTTTGCGATTTGCTTTATATTCATCCAAGTGATGTTCGAAGCATTGAAGAAATTCCCTTTTTACCCATTCAGTTTTTTAAAAGTCATGAAGTGTTAAGCACGACAAATCCAGTAGTAAAAACTTTTACAAGTTCAGGAACTACTGGCAATATCACAAGTAAACATCACTTGACTGAATTAAAAATCTATGAAGTAAGCTTTAGAAGTGGGTTCCGACACTTTTATGGTAATATCGAAGATTATACTATTTTGGCATTGTTACCTTCCTATTTGGAGCGAGAGGGTTCGTCTTTGATTTATATGATGGATGCATTGATTAACGATTCAAAACATCATGAAAGTGGCTTTTATCTCGATCATCTTTCAGAATTAAAAAGTACTCTGACCAGGTTGAATGAAAGTGATCAAAAAGTCCTTTTAATTGGAGTTTCGTTTGCTTTGTTGGATTTGGTGGAAACGCATCAATTTCAATTAAAAAATACCATTGTCATGGAAACCGGCGGCATGAAAGGAAGACGGAAAGAATTGGTACGAGAGGAACTACATACTATTTTGAAAAAAGGCTTTGGAGTTGAAGCTATACATAGTGAATATGGCATGACAGAATTGTTGAGCCAAGGCTATTCCAAAGGAAACGGTGTTTTCAAATGTCCTCCTTGGATGAAAATAGTGACTCGCGATACTGAAGATGCACTGACCGTACTTCCTACTAGTAAGACTGGAGGCATCAATATCATTGATTTGGCAAATATCAATTCTTGCTCTTTTATTGCCACCCAGGATTTAGGCAAAACATTTCCAGATGGCTCTTTTGAAATCATTGGTAGATTTGACACATCCGACATCAGAGGTTGCAATCTAATGGTATTATAAATCTTTGTTAAGATTTGTAATTAAAATGTTCTTTCTCCGACCTACTTAACCTAAATGAAATCTATCAAATGAAATATTTCATTCTTGTTCTTTTTTTAGTGACCAAACCCTTTTTTGCTCAGCAAATCGATTACAACACCAAAAAAGGTTATATCGCTGAAGGTTATGATGTAGTAGCTTATTTCGATAATGTAGCCGTTGAAGGAGATCAGCAATTTTCAACTAAGCACGATGGCATTAATTATAAGTTCGTTTCAAAAGAACATTTAGAAAAATTTAAGGCCAATCCTAACAATTATATGCCTCAATATGGAGGATATTGCGCTTATGCATTGGCCGATAAAGGAAAAAAAGTAGGTATTGACCCAAACAGTTTTCAAATAATGGATGGGAAATTATACTTATTCTATGATTCCTTTCTCGCACATACGCTCAAATTATGGAATGAGGAAGGCCCAGAGAAATTAAGACAAAAAGCCGACAAAAATTGGACGGCTATTATGAAATAAGAATAGCTTCTGAAAAAGAAAAGTTTTTAAGTTGATTGGTTGGTTTTTTAACGCCTGATTGAAGTTCGCTTCGTCAGGCGTTTTTTTTGTGAAGCAATACCGCTTTTGGCGATACGCACCTGAACTAATCCCGTTCCCGAGAGTTCGTGGTTAGCAGGATATTTACATGTTCAATTGACCTTTATAATATATGTATTCTTCTTTCCTTTATTGAGAATGATATATCTGTTATTGATTAAATCTTCAGATGTCAGTTGATAGGCTTCGTCAACCTTTTCCTTATTGACAGAAATTGAATTTTCTTTCAATGCACGCCTTGCTTCCCCATTAGAAGCTAAAAAATTTGTTTTGGCTGATAAAGCAGCAATCAT
>JBBSLN010000204.1:0-4943 GCA_038255205.1 Flavobacteriales bacterium | reverse complement strand
TATGCCGATAGGCAGGCTCGTATCTAAAACTGAAAACTGCGACTGCGACTGAAAACTCATTTCAATCAAACCTAATCGCCTTGACTGGAGAAATTTTTGTGATAATCACAGAAGGGATTAGCAACATCAACAGGCATACTAGAAATGTTCCGAGATTGAGCAGTAAAATATAATCTAAACTGATGTACACTGGTGCTTCGGTGACGTAATAGACGCTTGGGTCCAACGGAATGAGTTTGAAATATTTTTGTGCCAAAAGCAATCCGATACCGATGACATTTCCCCAGAGCAAGCCCAAACCTATCAAATAGGTCGCGTTGTATAAAAACACTTTTCGGATGCTCCAATTACTGCTTCCCAATGCTTTGAGAATCCCAATCATTTGGGTGCGTTCCAAAATCAAAACGAGTAATGCTGTAATCATATTGATTCCTGCTACTAGAATCATGATACCAATAATTCCATATGTGTTGTTATCGAAAATATTAATCCACTCAAAAATGGAGTAATATTTTTGAACAACTGTTACGGAATTCAATGTGGATGGAATTGCTTGATATATTTCAATGCCTTTGCTTTCAATTTTAGAGAAATCCTCAATAAATACTTCAAAATTTCCAACCTCATCGGCTTCCCACTTGTTCATCCGTTGGACATGTCGAAGGTCTCCTATGACGAACTTTTCATCCAATTCCTGAAATCCGGAATTATAAACACCGACAATTTTAAACTGTCTTATAAAAGGTATTTGATTCACATCTTCCTTACCAAAGACCGTTTGAAAGGTATCATTGAGTTTAAATTGCAATCTATTGGCCAGATATTGCGAAATCAAAACTTCATTGTTCAATTCACCTGAAAACTTTGGCAAACGACCTTCAACCAAAAATTCATTAAAATATCGCCAATCATAATCGGTTCCTACACCTTTTAAAACGATGCCTTCAAAATCGGTTTCGGTACGCACAACACCAAACTTGGTTGCTACAGCCTGAATATGCGTGACTCCATCGACACTTGTAAATTTCGGATAAAAATCCTGTTTGATGCTGATAGGTACTTCCGATTCGTCGGAAACATTGGAATCAAAATTGGTAATGCTGACGTGACCATTGAACGCCACAACCTTGTCCCTGATCTTTTGTTGAAGCCCAATTCCTGTGGCAATGGCAATGAGCATCACGATAATGCCGATAGCGATGGCAGCGATACCAATTTTTATTATTGGTGCCGATACACTACTTTTATACGCTTTATTGCCAATAATGCGTTTAGCTATAAAAAACTCGTAATTCAAATTAACTCGATGCATTTAATGATGTTCAAAAATACGTTTTTCCCGATAATAATCGGAATTGTTTTAATAGCGATTTCTTGTGGAAGTGGCACAAGGTACGAAGAACCAAGCACGAAGGCGAAAGACGGAAGACCGATGACCGATGACCAGAGCTTAACTTCCGAAGAAACCATACTGAATACTGACGACTGGCAACTGAAGACTCCTATTGTTGGTGCCAATCAAATGGAGCTGTATTTGAAATTACTGAAAGGAAAAAATGTTGGGATTGTAGCAAATCAGAGTTCGGTGATTTTTAGAGACGGAAGACCGATGATAGGTGACCAAAAGTTTACTCATGTAGTGGATTCTTTAGTCGTTTTGAAAATCGAAGTCAAAAAAGTATTTGCACCAGAACATGGTTTTAGAGGCACGGCTGATGCTGGCGAACTTATCAAGGACGGAATGGATAAAAAAACAGGAATTCCCATCATATCCCTTTATGGAGAAAACAAAAAGCCAAAACCCGAACAGCTTAAAGGGATTGATTTAATGGTTTTTGACCTTCAGGATGTTGGCGCGCGATTTTACACTTATATTTCAACATTGCACTATGTAATGGAAGCTTGTGCTGAAGCCAATATTCCTTTGATGATTTTAGATAGACCAAATCCCAATGGCGCTTACATCGATGGACCGGTTTTAGAGAAAGAACATTCAAGTTTTGTTGGAATGCACCCAATTCCTGTAGTTCATGGCATGACGATTGGCGAATATGCCCAAATGATTAATGGTGAAAAATGGCTGAAAAATGGCGCGCAATGTCAACTGACCGTTATTCCCGTTAAAAATTATACACATCTAACCCCTTACAGTTTGCCTATAAAACCATCTCCGAATTTGCCGAACGATACTGCTATCAATTTGTATCCTAGCCTGTGCTTTTTTGAAGGTACCAATGTGAGTGTGGGACGAGGTACGAGTAAACAATTTCAGATTTATGGTAGCCCACTGATGTCTAAAGATTATTATACCTTCAAATTTGTTCCTGAACCTAATGAAGGTGCGAAAACACCTTTGCATCAAGGAAAATTGTGTTATGGAAAGGATTTGAGCGCTTCGAAGGAATTAAATGAGATTGATTTAAAATGGCTTATTGAAGCCTACAACCATTCGATTAATAAGAAAATTTTCTTTAATGATTTTTTTACCAAATTGGCGGGCACTAAAAAACTTCGTCTTCAAATTGAACAAGGATTGAATGAACAGGAGATTAAGGCGACTTGGCTAAAAGACTTGAACAGTTTTAAAACACTGCGCAACAACTATTTGATTTATAATTAATTACCAGGAACGGTCAATTCACCGTTTGTAACTAAAGCTAGCTTACCATTATCTTTCTGAACACGAACCACAAATATGATTTGCATACGCTGGTTGCCTACCACAAATGCATGTTTTCCTTTACTTAATTGATGGAGTGGAATTTTAAGTGCATTCGTGTTATTGTAAAAATCTATTTCGCGTTTATAGTTGGTATTTATAGCATAGACATAGTCAATAATTTTTGGACTTTGTAGAATAAGTGTGTCCTTTGTAGCATTTAATTCGTGTGACAAATCTTTAGCCCTAACATTGTAGTTCTTTTCGATTGTTGCAAAATGCTTTTGCGCCTGAAGTTTTTGAAAGGTTAGTCCAATGACCGAGGCCATGACTAATCTACTATATTTACCCATATTCGCTTGATGCTGGTGGGTTGGACATTGGTTGTCGCAACAGCAAATAATAATCCCCTAAAACGAAGCTAAATCAAAACAGAATCAAAATTTATATTTTCACCATAAATAGTAAATTAATCCGATAAAGTGTTCAGAACTCCTCATTTGTTTACAATGGCAAACTGAATACTTTGATTCTAATAATATGGTTTCCCGTAGGGTCTCAAATTATTTCTACGGCATTCAAATCGGCTTTGCATTTTCTTTCTATCGACCTAGTGTAAGCAAAATTTAGCAAGGTAAGTTCTGTTTAAGTCCATGGTTGGGGTCATTTGGTATAATTAATAATTCGTCAGGAGAGTTTGGTTTAATTCTTCATCAGAGAAAAATAACGAGTAGTGGCGCCCCAAAGATTTTAGTTCAAAGAAAAAAAGTAAAGATGAAATTGCAAGAATTTGAAAAAAATAGTCCAATTGCACTATTTTGAATTCTGGATTTGAGCTAGATAGACTTTCAGCAATAGATCTGGGTAGTCAGAAATAATACCGTCCACTTTGTATTCTATCATTCGTTCAATTTCTTTTTCGGAATTTAAAGTCCATGGAATAATCTTAAAATGTAATCGATGATATTCTTCAACCGACACTTTATCCAATAATTCAAAATATGGACTGATTATTTTCGGCTTAAATGTCAGTTCTGAAAGCTTTGCACCAATGGATTCATTTTCATCCACTAAAAGAGCTGTTCTAATCTTTGGCGCCTGTCGGTGAATCGATTCCAAAGCGCGAATATCAAAAGACTGAAGAGTTGTGCGCTTTGAAATAGTTTCCAACTTAATAACTTCCAAAACCAACCTTACATAGTCATCAACTTGGGGAGAAAATATGCCATCATATTCGGGCAAACTTTTGATTTCAATATTATAATGAATTTTTTTATTGCTCTTTTTTTCGGCCATTTTGATGATCTCTGATAATAGTGGTTTTGCTACCTTCAACTTTTTCTGATTCGGAAATCTGGGGTGCTGCTTACTACCAACATCAAATAATTGTATGCTATCGTAGGCCATTTGATACAAGTTGAACCCTTTTTCATCGGCTGCGGAAATTGAATTGCCATTCACGTCTAAAGCTATCTCGTGATTCATAAATGGTTCATGGGAAACCACTACTCTTCTATCTTTCGAAATTACCACGTCCAACTCAAGCGTGTTGACTCCAAGTATTAAAGCCTCTTCAAAAGCTGGCATTGTATTCTCTGGAAGTAAACCACGAGCACCTCTATGACCCTGTAAATCCATTCTAGGGATTGGGTTGCAACTAAACAATATGAGCAAAATACATACAAAGAAATAGCGCATTTATTCGATAGATTTTAGTGTAGTAGGCTTTCTATATTTATGAAACGGCTGTTTCAACAAATCCTTGATGTTGCTATTGGAGATTTCATCGGGAAACGTATCCACTCCATAAATGATTTTTTCTCTATCTAATTTCAAAAAGGTGCCGAAAACTCTATCCCATACTGAAAAAATATTTCCATAATTGGAATCTGTATAAGGCAGCACGTTGTGGTGATGCACTTTGTGCATATCGGGCGATACAAAAACATAACTCAATACATCGTCCACTTTTTTTGGCATTTTAATATTGGCATGAGTAAATTGTGTTGCAACCAGCGACAAGGACTGATATAAAAACACAATCGCTATCGGTGTACCAACGATGAACACACCAAATAATGTAAAGGTAAACCGGATAACACTTTCTAGCGGATGGTGCCTATTGGCTGTGGTCGTATCCACTTTATGGTCTGTATGATGCACTAAATGAATCATCCAAAGAGGTTTCACTTTGTGCTCTACATAATGCGCGAGATAAGCACCGATGAAATCCAATAGCAAAACCCCTATCAAAGCATAAAGCCACAAGGACATTTCTGGTAAC
>JBBSLN010000203.1:0-4951 GCA_038255205.1 Flavobacteriales bacterium | reverse complement strand
CACTAGGTTTTATTTTATCCAAGGTTGTCTTTCAGTTAGACAAAACCAAGTCTTACGTCCTTGCTCATTAAGTCCCGATCCATCGGGACGTCCATAAGTCATTTACCAGACAAGCATAATTTTCAATACGATACGTCTCAAGTCTAGGCTCTAGACTCTAAAAGCCCTCTCAAGTCTTTCAGTTAGACAAAACCAAGTCTTACGTCCTTCTTCATTTAGTCCCGATCCATCGGGGCGTCCATAAGTCATTCACTAGACAAGACCAATTTCAATACCATACGCCTCAAGTCTAGGCTCTAGATTCTAGACTCTAAAAGCGTCAGCGGTCTTGGTTCTAGGTTCTAAAAGCGTAGGTGTCTTGATTCTTCACCAAACATTTATAATTAAATCGAATCGTTTTCTGTTAGTTGAAACCAAGTCTTACGTCCTTCTTCATTTAGTTCCGATCCCTCGAGACGGTCATAAGTCATTTCCCAGACAAGCATAATTTTCAATACAATACGCCTCAAGTCTAGGCTCTAGAAGCGTAGCGGTCTTGGTTCTTGATTCTTTATCCGGACATTGTTGATTTTCTCAATCTATTCCTTAAGTTTTACCTCCATATCCATAACTATACCCATAGTTATACGTATAACCGTAAGCCTTACTCGCACCAACACCATTGATAACATAGGCCATGTTTTTCAATCGATTTGAATTGCTGAGGTTTTTCGAATACTCGAGTAATGCTTTTTCCGTAAAACCAGAGCGGACTAAATAGAGGGTGGCATCAGCATACTCTGAAATAAGCATGGTATCTGTAACCAAGATGGTTGGAGCCGTGTCCACTATGATATAGTCATAGAGTTCCTTCGCTTCATTCAAGAGGGTCTCAAAACGACCATTGGTCAATAACTGCGTTGGATTTGGTGGAATGCTGCCGGATAACAAGGTATCATGATTTGGATATTTTACGAATCCTTGGATGACCACTTGTCTCCATTCAAAATTGTCATCATGAAGGTAATTGGAAAGCCCCATCTCATCCTTAGTATGCTCCGTATAATTGTGTATCTGCGGATTTCTTAAATCAGCGCCTATTAAAAGAACCTTCTTATTGATGCTAGCCAGTGCCAGCGATAGATTGATACCTACGTAGGTCTTTCCTTCACCTTTGATGGTGGAGGTGCAATAAATGACCTTTCCTTTTGAAGACGTGATATTAGCCAGTATATAATTTACATTTGAACTCAAGATGCGAAACGCCTCTGCTTGTACCGATCGTTCGTTGGGATCTCTAAATACTAAATCCTGATCTTTAATCTTTGGTAATTCAGCCACCACAGGAACATTTGGAACCCTTAATTCGATGTCGTGCTTGCTCTTCACTTTAGTATCTAGTAAGATGACAATGTATAAAATTCCAAAAGGCACTAAAAATCCCACGAAAAGTGACATCATATAAACCGTCTTTGGTGGAGTGGATACAGGAACTGCACTCGACAAAGCATACTCCACGACTTTTATGGATGGCTCTGTAATGGCAAGGTTGATGGCAGCTTCTTCTTTTTTCTGTAGCAAAAACAAATAAAGACTTTCTTTGATATTTTGTTGTCTCTCAATCGATCTCATGATTTTTTCCTTCAACGGCAAACCTGAAACTTGAGAAGAAAACATCCTATTACGGGCTTCAAATTGCCGTTTCGAAGCATTTAACTGATCTTTATAAGAGGCTATGGATTCATTTATATTATCTTGAACATCCCTGATTTTTTCATTTACTATTTTTACTTGAGGATTGTTGTCACCTCCACTGATTTTGAGCTTATCCCGCTCAAAAACAAGTGCATTATATTGAGACACCAAATTATTAACGTTGCCGCTTTCCAAGCCGATATTTGCTGGTAACAATTCAGAACTAGAATCTTTAACAGTCAAAGATTCCTTTAATAGGTCGGATAATAGTAACTGATTTTCCACTTCAAAGACTAAACCTTCAGATTCTTCGCGTTTTTGAATACCCAAAGCGGCATCGGCCTCGATATTAATTAAACTGTTTGACTGCTTAAAATCCTTTTTTTTAACTTCAATAGAGTCCAATTCCTTCGCCAATGAAGCAAAGCGTTCGTTGATAAAATTAATGGTTCGCTTTGAAACCTCTTGACGATCTCTAACGCCATCATCATTAAACACGGCTACCAATTCATTTAATACACGTTCGGATTTAGCCCTGCTTTCACTTTTATAGTCTAACTTCAATAAATCACTGCCTTTACCTAATGCAGTGAGTGAAATACTACCCTTCAACTTGTTGGTGGCATTTTGAATAGATGTCAGTCTCAATATGTAGGTCTTCCCTTTAGAGTCTTTAATCGTTTTAGAATCATTTAACTTTAACTCGAAGGGCAGATTATGTTTTATGAGATACGAATTAAAGTTGGGAATGACAATAGGACTTTCTGAACCACCTGCATACACTTCAAACGAATCTGCCTTAACGGCAATGGTGAAAGACTGACCAGTGATAAGTTCGTTATCTATAGTTTTTATAACCTTAAATGGAAAGCCATCAATTTCAGAAGTGAGCACATTCCCTTTCTCGTAATATTCCATGGTCAAATTAAGATTTTTGACCACTTCTTCAATGATGCGATAGGATTTTAGAATTTCAGTTTCATTCTCAAGATTAATACTCGAACGACTGAATATAAATGAAGCTGAAGGTAATTCCAATCCTTTGGACTTATTTAGAATTTGGATTTTAGCTGTGGACTGATAAATGCGGGGCGTATAGCGCAAATAGAGATGGCCCGCCAATAAAGCCAATAGTAATGATAGCGCAAACCAAAACCAAAATCGAGCATATTTAGTAATTTCTCTTTTAATGGTTTCACCTTGATCGCTCTTTTTTGGCATATTTAAATTCTCTTGACCCATCTTTATCTCGTAAGTAATAGTGTTGTTGTTAACAAGAGCGTAAAAACCGAAAGTGTAGCTCCAATATTGCCTAAATACCCTGCAGTTTTTACTTTGGGGCCATTTGGATTGACTATAATCACATCGTTCGGCCTAATCAAGAAGTAGGGACTTTCTAATATATCTGCCGATGTCAAATCCAGATGTGCCACTTGACGCACGCCATCAACTTCCCTTATAAATAGAATATCCTCGCGTTTCCCCTGAATCGTTAAATCGCCCGCATAGCCTAAAGCTTGTAATAAGGTAATGTTCTCTTCAGAAAAATTATAAGTGCCAGGGCCATTGACCTCTCCCAAAATTGTGAATTTGGCATTTGCTACCCTCACTACCACCGTTGGATTATTAAGCTGATCGCCTTCTTCAAGCAGTACCTTTATGACTTCCTGTAATTGCTTCGCAGTTTTATTTTTAGTAGAGATGTTCCCAAGTTGAGGAAAATTGATGGTGTTACCTTTCGAGACCAAATAACCCTGCACTTGCCCCGTGCCAGCACCGCCACCGCCACTATTTCCATCTCCCATCAAAGATAGCCTGTTATAGGGAATGATGGCGTCTTGATTTAATGCACCCACAGAAATTGTCAATACATCATTGGGTTGTATGGTAGGACTTGTGTAAGCGATAGGTGTATTGTCATATTTATCGGAATCCTGTAGGTATAGAATTTCCTTTTTGGTCGCACATGAATTTAAAAAAATCAGCGCAACCATAATGGACACAAAATGTTTCATTTGAATACTTTAAAATTTATGTAAATATAATGGCAATTAAAAGATTGGCAAAGGTAAGTTTGTTTTTTGAAATAATTCAAATTCAATTCAATTGTTTGAAAACACTTGAAAACGAGTGATTAGAAACAATCCAGTTCCAAATGAAGAATATGGAATACAGTATAAAGCCAACCGCTAATAAAATAACAAATTGGATATGAATGTTAAATGGCCCTATGAGGAAAGCCGATACGATTAAAACTAAATTGGTAATCACAATGCACAAAGTGGTCTGGTAGTGCGCAAATCCGATTTGAAGATACCGGTGGTGTAAGTGGTTCTGGTCAGCTTCAAAAGGACTTTTCCTATGAATAACCAAGCGTATAAAAAATATTCGCAAGGTATCCAAAAGAGGAAAAAACAAAATGGACACAGCCAAAAGTGGTGCTGAACCATGAAAAACTGAAGTAATATTAGTCTGGGAGTGCCCAATAAATCGAACGGTAAAAAACGCAATTAAAAAACCGATACACATAGAGCCGGTATCTCCCATAAAAATTTTATTCTTTTTTGAGAGATTAAGACGTAAAAATGGAATGAGCGTTCCTATAAGTGCAACTGCAATAGTTGCCATACTGACATCTTTGATTTGGACAAAAATGACTGCAAATGCAGCACTGGCTAACAACGCCAACGAACCTGCCAAGCCATCAACACCATCAATGAGATTGTAGGCATTGATAATGAGTAAATAGACAAACAAGGTAAATAATACCGAAATCCAATATGGCAAAATAGTGATTCCAAAAAGACCGGAGAAGCCTAAAATTCTGGTGTCGGTAAATATAATAAGTAACACAGCAGCCACTAATTGGCCAAAAAATTTCTTACGCGCCGAAAGAATAAGTAAATCATCCTTCAGTCCCAGAAAGAACAAAATTGTTAAGCCACCTAGAAGCAACAATAAAATTTTTGTATCAAGTAAGGCGCCAATAGTGGTAATCACTACGACAAGGCTCAAATAGATTCCTATGCCACCAAGTGTCGGTGTTTTGACTGAATGTATGCTTCGATGCCCTGGCTCGTCCATCAAATGCTTCGCTTTAGCAACTCTTAAGATGGCAGGAAAGGATGAGTACGAAACGATAAAAGCAATCACGAAAGCCAATAACAACCACAATCCTAGATAATCTATCGGATTAAAATATTTTAATAATTCCTGTATCATTTTACGTCGTTACTTTTATAAAACACCTCAAAATAAATGCAAAGTTAAGTTGAAT
>JBBSLN010000202.1:0-4957 GCA_038255205.1 Flavobacteriales bacterium | reverse complement strand
ACCTATTTAAAACGGCGCTATTGATCTTGACACTTACATTTTCATCGCTGGCTGTTGCTCAAACAGCTGATGAAATCATTGCAAAATATATAGAAGTCATAGGAGGCCAAGATGCTTGGTCAAAAATCAGTTCGATGCAAGTGACTGGGATTGCAAAACAGCAAGGAACAGATTATTCTTTTACAGCAACCTACATGAGTAATGGTAAAACGATGATTGCCGTAGATATGCAAGGTAATAATTTCGTGGTTGAAGCTTTCGATGGAGAAACCGGCTGGAATACAAATTTTCAGACGTTCAAAGCCGAAGCCATGGACGCAGAGGCATCTTCCAATTACAAACTTGATTCAAAAGACAACTTGCCAAATGCGTTCTTTAATTATAAGGATAAAGGATATTCCATCAAGTTTTTAGGTAAGGATTCCTTTGAAGGAACCGAAATCTATAAGATAGAATTGACCAAAAAGCCACTTTTAGTCGACGGCAGCGAGGAAGAAAATATTGACCTCTATTATTTTGACATAAATAACCATGTTCCGATAGCCGTAGAAAGTGTGGTTAAGACAGGGCAGGCAAAAGGTGCTACATCCCAAACACTCTTCAGCAATTATCAGGAAGTTGAAGGTTTATACGTGCCTTTTTCACAGGTTGATAAGTTTAATGGTCAAGTAGCATTAGAGATCAATTTTAAAACTTTTCAATTTAATCCTGAAATCGATGATAACATGTTTAAAATGCCAAAAAATTAAATCCCAAAAAGAAGCAAAGGAACACAAAAACTGCTTTCGGATTTTGCATAACTAAATAAAAATCATGGATTAAATGTAACAATTGCATCATAGAAGAGTCAAACATCATAACAACAATAAAAACAGAATATATGAAAACACTAAAATTATTATTATTTGTAGCGACCATTGTTTTATCAACAAATGTGAATGCACAAACGGCGGATGAAATCATTGCTACTTATTTTGAAAATACGGGCGGACTTGACAACTGGAAAAAAGTTGAAGGTGTAAAAATCTATGCCAAAGTAAATCAAGGTGGAATGGAAATTCCTGTAGAAGTCACGCAATTGAGAGACGGCAAGCAAATGACTGTCATAACGTTTCAAGGAAAGGAAATGAAACAAGGGGTTTTTGATGGCGAAACGCTTTGGAGCACCAACTTTATGACACAAAAGGCTGAAAAAAGTGATAAGGAAGCAACGGACAACATGAAACTGGAGATGAACGATTTCCCAGATCCTTTTATAAACTATAAGGAGAAAGGTTACAAAGTTGAATTGGTTGGTAAGGAAACCATTGATGGCGCGGAGACTTTTAAGATAAAACTCACCAAAGAACCTATGACAGTGGATGGCCAAAAGGAAGACAGCGTTTCTTTTTATTATTTTGATACCGAAAATTTTGTACCAATTGCTGTTCAGACAGAAATAAAGTCTGGTGAAGCTAAAGGAATGGTCTCCGAAACCAAGATGAGTGACTACCAAGAAGTTGGAGGCTTATATTTTCCACATTCAATGACCCAAGGTGTAAAAGACCAGCCAGGACAACCTATTATGGTTGAAAAGATTGAGCTGAATCCCACAGTGGATGCAAAAGCATTTATGTTTCCTGAAGTGACCACAACCGAAGAGAAAAAAAACTAACTTGAAAATCCTTGATCGATGTGCGTTCAAGGGTTTTCTTTTTTAATATTAAACCAACCAACATGCGTAAAATTTTATTTTCGATTATTGGTGGCATTATGTTGCTGCCTTTAAGTACAATTTCCCAAACGAGTTCAACAAGTTCTGATCTTTTTGGAGAACTAAGTGCGAGACCTATTGGCCCTGCTTTGATGAGCGGACGAATCAATGACATGGAAGTACATCCAAAAAATCCCAGAATCGTTTATACGGGTACTGCTGGTGGTGGCGTGTGGAAATCCAACGATGCTGGCACCACCTTCAACCCTATTTTCGAGGAACATTGTCAATCCATAGGTGCAGTTACAGTTGATCCAAATAATCCAGATAACGTTATTTGGGTAGGAACTGGAGAAACTTGGACGCGAAATAGTGTTTCCGTAGGATGCGGGCTATTCAAGACTACAGATGGTGGTGCCAATTGGAAGAAAATGGGTTTTGACAACTCCGAACGGATTGCAAATGTCATCGTTAATCCCAATAATTCTGACGAAGTATATGTAGCCGTCTTGGGTGCTCTTTGGGGAGACAGCGAAGAGCGTGGTGTGTTTAAAACCATCGATGGTGGTTCCACTTGGTCAAAAATACTTTATGTCGATAAAAAAACAGGATGTGCTGATTTGGTGATGGATCCCAAAGACCCTACTATTCTATATGCATCAATGTGGGAATTCAGGCGCACCGGTTGGTCTTTTGACTCCGGTGGAGAAAAAAGTGCTTTATATAAATCTACCGACGGAGGTGCAACTTGGAATAAAATCCACAATGGCTTTCCGAAAGGCAAATTAGGCCGTTTAGCCATAGCAGTGGCACCATCCAACCCTGCGGTGCTTTATACCGTTATTGAAGCCGAAGAAAATCTAAAAAAAGGATTGTATCGAAGCGATGATGCTGGAGCAACTTGGAGTCAGTTGAATAACGATTTCGGGATTACAGTGAGGCCTTTTTACTTTTCAAGAATTGTGGTCGATCCTAAAAATCCGGATGTCGTTGTAAAAGGCGGCCTTTCGGGTTCTATTTCCCGGGATGGCGGAAAAACCTTTAAGAGTTTAGGAAATATGCATAGCGATATTCATGATATTGCTTTTGACATCAATGATTCTGACCGTATGTATGTTGGTACAGATGGTGGCGTATATCGTTCATGGAATGGTGGTACTACCATGGAAATTGTTGAAAATCTTCCGCTATCTCAATTCTACCAAATAAGTCTTGATGATGCCGAACCTTACAATATTTATGGAGGCCTTCAGGATAATGGTTCTTGGTACGGACCGTCTTCTTCTACAGGAGGAATCCAGGCTCGTGATTGGAATTCAATCGGTGGTGGTGACGGTTTTAGAGTTTTGAAACATCCTACGAAAAATATCATTTATTCAGAAATGCAAGGTGCTGAAAATGTGTGGCGTTATGATGTGGATAATAAACTGATTAAAACTATTCAGCCATTACAAAGCGAAGGAGCTCCAAAATTGAGATTTAACTGGAATGCTCCTATGGCAATCAGTGAACATCAAACGGACCGTTTTTATATGGGTAGTCAATTTTTGCACAGATCGAACGATATGGGAGACACTTGGGAAATTATTTCTCCTGATTTAACTACAAATGACCCGACAAAACAACAGCAAAAAGATTCTGGTGGATTGTCAATGGATAATTCTGGTGCGGAAAATCACACGACTATTTTTACGATTGCCGAATCACCTTTGGACGAGAACATTATTTGGGTTGGCACGGACGATGGAAATGTACAAATCACAAAAAATGGTGGGAAAGACTGGGTAAATACATCAACAAAGATTACAAACCTGCCTAAAAACACATGGGTCTATCATATTGAAGCGAGTGTACACGATAAGGGCACTGCTTACGCCGTTTTTGATGGACACACCATGAATGACCAAAATACGTACGTTTATAAAACTTCTGATTATGGTGGATCTTGGACTTCTATTGCAACCAATGATATTGAAGGCTTCGCAAGAAACATACAAGAAGACTATGTGAATCCAGATTTATTGTTCCTCGGAACAGAGTTTGGTCTATACATAACCATGGACGGCGGAAAAAGTTGGAATAAGTTTACCAACAATATGCCTGCCGTTGCCGTCCATTTTATCGATTTACATAAACGTACCAATGATTTGGTAATGGGAACGCATGGACGAGGAATTTTTATCATTGATGATATCTCTCCTTTAAGGGAATTGACTCCAGAAGTGACTGAAAAAGAAGTTCATTTTTTCGAAACAAAACCAACTAAAATGTCCGACCAAAGTGGTTTTTATGGCAATTTTGGTAACGAGACGCAATTTGTAGGTGCTAATCCATCTGAAGCTTTAAGAATCAAATACTATTTGAAAAAGCGACATACATTTGGTAAAATGAGCTTGGAGATACAAGATATGAGCGGAAACGTCATCACTACTTTAGGTCCTGGTAAATCTAAAGGAATAAATATCGTTGATTGGAATTTTACAACTAAACAACCTAAAGTAGCCAAAGGAAAAACATTCAGCTTTGGTGGGTTTGTAGCTCCTAGAGTGCCAGCAGGAACCTATAAAGCTGTTCTAACCAAAGGGAATGACATTTATGAACACACTTTTGAATTAATATACGATCAGAAATCAAACCTAACACCTCAAAGCAGGGATTTAAGAAATGAAACCATTATGGGCATGTATCGCATGAGCGAAAATCTTGCTTATATGGTTTATGAATTGGACGCCATGATAGAAGCTTCAAAAGAAAACAAGAAGCTATCTGAAAGCTTGAACAAATTAAAGGAGACTTTGGTGATTACGACAGGTGATAACTATGTTAGCTCTGCTGAACCTCAATTGAGAGAGAAAATTGCAGACTTTTACAGTAAGCTTGCTTCGAGTTATGACAAGCCATCAAGTACCGAACTTCAGAATTTAAAAATTATAGAAGAGAGGTTTGACAAGGCTAAAACGAATTTTGAAAAATTAAAATCGAAATTCGATATGAAAAGTCTAAACCTAAAGACGTATGAAGATTTCATAAAAGAATAACCAAAAAAAGACCGATTGATTTCGGTCTTTTTTTTGATTGTTAATAACCCAGTTAACAACAAATGTACGATCATTCCTATAAGACAATCGTTCTTTTTACTTTTAAACAAAACTTAACACCATGTCTAATAGAACTATTGATTTGCTTGCGATTCGTCCAGAAATTTCGAATGCCATGTTATTCGACAACATTAGTGCTGAGGAGCGTTTCCAGAACACCACCATT
>JBBSLN010000201.1:0-4960 GCA_038255205.1 Flavobacteriales bacterium | reverse complement strand
CTCTTTGAAATTTTGTTTCCAATCGCCACCAAAGCGTAGGTTGTGATGACTTAAAACCGCTAATTTTCTATCTAGACCAAGGTACATAATAAACGCACTCGGACTCAAAACCGCCTTTTCCCAATAGCGTTCGGGATAGGTTTGGTGACGCTTCTCAAGTAAATGGGTTTCCGTAAACCATAAATCGGCATTGGAGATGATGATATCTGCTTCTAAAATAGATCCATTTTCGAGTATAACGCTGGTCGCTTTTTTGTTTTCAACTCTAATTTTTGACACAGGACTATCGGTCATAAACTGTGTGCCATGTTTTTTATTAATGGTTACCAATGCCATTACAATCTCGTAAATACCGCCTTTAGGGTAGTAAACGCCCATATTGAAATCGATGGCATTCATGATATTATACATGGCAGGTGTTTTTGCAGGATCAGAACCTAAAAACACCAAGGTATATTCTAATATTTTTTTGACACGCTCGCTTTTAAACCATTTATTTAAATAGGATTGCATGGTTTGAAACGGATTGAGTTCAATTCCTTTTTTAATCACATCCCATTTTAAAAAATCCAATGAAAATCCTAGGTTTCGATACATAAAAGTATCTTTAGCCATCTCATATTGCTCGCCAGAACGTTTAAGGTACTCTTTAATTTTTGGCGTAATGCCTGGCTCTAGCTGCTCAAAAAGCGGTAAGTCTTTATCGAGATCAGAATGGATATCAACGATGGGTAATTCTTTATCATTAGAAAAGAATACACGGTAAGAAGGGGAGAGTTTTACCAAATCTAAATGTTCAGAAATGTCTTCATCGAGTAATTTGAAATAATGCTCAAATACATCTGGCATAAGATACCAGGAAGGTCCCATGTCAAACGTATACCCCTCGGCTTCAAAAATATTGGCACGACCGCCAAGCGAGGCATTTTTTTCAATGACCGTTACGTTGTAACCAGATTTAGCCAACAATGCAGCTGAACCCAGACCTCCAATCCCAGAACCGATAATTATAATCTTCTTTTTCAATAGTGTAAAGATAATGAAGCTTTAAGTGGTGTGGAATTATTTAGGAAGGAAATATGAACCTTGTTCCAATGTGTAGTGAACTAAAACATCTGATCATTTAATTGTCAGGTTTTTAGTCTTCATATTAGGAATTATTCTGTTTTTAATAAAAGAATGTTCAATTCTTAATCATCAATCAAAACCATTCACCTTTAGCTATTAAAGATTCTGCTTTCTTGTATTTTACGGTTTTGTTTTCTCCGCTGATCATAGGTATAATGGTCACAGGATTGAAACTAACATTTTTTAGGTTGTCACTTACTATCGTTTCTACAACTTCTTGTTTCATTGAAGCTTCCCTCAATATGAAAATCAAGTTTTATTTTTGTTGAGAAAGTGTTAGTCAGATAGTCTCTGACCAGCAACGCGCCAGAGCAATTTATCGGGCTGGTGGCTTATACACGGCTTGCCCACAGGTTTATTCTGTCAGTTTAATTTTTTCTTTATTCTCGAAATTAAATTCGTCTAATTCTTTTAATTTAGCTGAAATCTTTTGTTTCCATTCCGCAACTTTTTGTTCATTACGACCGCTTTCAGTTTCTCTCATAAATTCCAGTCTAATTTCAGAAAATTCCGCCATAATTTCGTTATTGATTTGATTGACAATGTCAAAACCTTTGGCTATTTTACTTTTATCTTTCAAAACTCGTTTTCTAAATTTTCGAGCCTCAATTTCGGCAAGGTCAAACTGCATTTGTTGGAATTCGATTTGTTTGTGAATGTTTTCAACTTTGGTAGTGTCTATCCAAGATGCGTTTCCTAAAAATATGTTACCGATTTTTTGATTCAGATTCCGCTTCATAAAGTCAAATCCGCCGATAGCGTGAGAAATCATAAATTGGCTAAAAGCAGCATCATTATTTTGATCGCTAATTTTGATTTTAAAATCATTAAGAGTGAGTTTGTGATCCGAACTCCACCTTTTTTGACCTTCTGGTAATTCTTGTCCAAAACTTAAATTCAAACAAATGATACTTATTATAATTCCTAAAAAGAGTCTATTCATTTCTGTTTTTTTCAATTTGTGGGCAACTTGTAATATCCAAACAAATATAGCTTTTTATAGGTTTCCTTTTCGGAATAAAAATGTAGTTTAATTACGCATATCGCGTTTTATATTTTTAATAATGACTTGAATTAAGGCATAAAAAAACCACGAACTCTTATGGAATTCATGGTTTTTACTTTGTTGAATTGATGAAGTAGCAATGATTTTTAAACAATCATACCGACATCAAAATCATTCTTCTACCTTAATTTAAAAGATCAATCATTTACAAGAAAGGCGTGAATGACTCCCGGAATCCAACCGATGATAGTAAGTATGACACTTATTAAAAATGTGCCGCCCAAGCCGTGTTTCATAAATACGGCTAATGGAGGTAATAGGATGTTGAGAATTATAGTTGTTACTGACATAGTGGTATTGATTTTAGATTAATTATATTTTTCTTCTTCTCTTTCTTCGGTGACCGTAAGCAGGGGTGATCCTGTCGCACCGCCAAAGAATGCTGCCAAAGCTCCCAGAAAGAACACGATGAATGCTGCAAAGCTGGCTTTTGCCAAGGCATCTGCTGCTTTGTCGCTATATTCAATAGCTTTCTGTTTTGCTTGTGCATAGTATTTTTCTGCTTTATCAACAGCTTTTTGAATATTTTGATCCCATTTATTGATAAGCCCGTCGATTTCTGCGTCATCAAGTTGTGTGTTTTCAGTTAAGTAGTTTTTGAGTTCTTCTTTATCTAAAAAATCTTTTTCACCATCTACAGTAATATTAAGGTTGCCATTATCGTCGAGGTCAAATGAAAGGTCTTCGAAGAATTGGTCAATATTCTTATCAAGATTTAGATTTTTGAAAGCTTGGTTTGTAGCCTCTTCGGTTTCTTTAATCGCCTCGCGCGCATTTTGTGATGCATCGCCCGGGAGGACGTTGTATCGCTCGGCTTTATTAATTAACTGAAAAGCTTCCTGTTTGATTTTATCATATGAAAAATTGGCATTGTCCTGTCCCTTTTGTTGTGCTTTTTCCAATACGACCGTTACTTTTTCATTCTGAGAACCGCCGAAGACGCCAGATACAGCACTGGACATTCCGTTCACAATGGAGCCGATTACCGACGTCATCAAGAAAAAGGATATCAATGCAAAAAGTGCCCAGGAAAGAAATCCGTGCAAGCCTCCATCTGATGTTGAAGTGTAACCAGACATCCGCCCAGCGACCATGCCTCCTACGAAGAGCGCGACAAGGTTAGACAATCCGAACCAAATGAGCGCGCCGGTACCTAGACCTTGTAATGGGTCATTTTCTGTCATGGGGTCGATGGTGGATAATCCGATGCCAAGTCCGAGTAGATTGAGCATGGTTACCACTGCAAGAGCGGTTAAGGTTCCTGCGAAGATTGCGCCCCATGAGATTCGTGATACTTTTGCGGCAAGGTTGCCATAAGTCTTGTAAGTCTGTTTCATTGTTTTTTGTTTTAGTTTTTGTTGATTTTATAATTTCTGTAATTCAGAATGTATTCGTAATTCAGAATAAAATCTTAATGTCTTACATATTCCAATTACGGATGTCGTTTTTGATGTCCTCTGTGCTTCGTTTGGTTCGGCGAGCCACGCTCGCTATCATGTGGTCAAACTCTCCGTCACGGAAATCGATGTCTTCATCTGTAATGGTAGGATTCTTTTTGCGGTAGTCCGCTTGGATATTGCTCCATCGGCCTTCAAGGCTGCTATCTGAACTGTTGAGTTTGCTGTCTTCTGTATAACCGCGATGTTTATTTTTGTTATCTTCTTCTGTACTCATGATTTTTATTTTTTAGGTTTATTTGGTTTGTATCCATCTTCTGTGGAATCGTCTTTTTCACTATGCACTTTTTTGCTTCCTCTCGGATGTTTTGTGCTAGAGTCTTTTCTGTCGGTTTCCTGATTTTTTTGTTTTTCGCCCATAATGTATTTGTTTACAATGTTCTAACAATATACATATTAGAGACTTATATTTTGAGCTATATCGATTTTAATATTAGCGTATTTAAAAAGTGAAGATAGAATTAGTAAACAGAGACGCGGGTTGTAAGCTAAAATACAGGAGTGAGCTATATAGAATTATAATACCAAAGTAGCAAGTATGGGATAATGATCTGAACCAATGTCTTGTAGTCGAGTCAGTGATTTTAGTCGAAATTCGTTGGTAACAAAGATATGATCCAGGGGCCATTTCATAAAAATATTTTCAGCGTTGTAGCTATTAAAGAAGCCTCTTCCCACTCGCACATCGTAGAGGATGTTTTGAGTTCCTGTCAATTCATCGACATGTGACCAAACGACGTCGTTTAAATCGCCAGCGAGTAGTGTAGGTTGCTGTTTAGAACTAATTTTTTTTCCTAATATCTTAAGAGCAGATTCTTGCTGCCCTTCGTTATCTGGCAAGTTTTTAAAATGCGTAGGAGGAACTGGGTGAACGCAATAAAAGCTAAATATTTTTCCTTTAGGCAGCTCAATAATGCTTTCAAATGAGGGTACATTTTTATTTTGTAGATAATTTACGTTCAACTCTTTAATCGGGAACTTACTGTAAAGTACCATACCATAAGTGACCTCATTAATGGTATGTTGTGAATAGGGATACTTATTTTCAATTGCTTTTAACTGCCCATCCCACCACTTGTTGACCTCCATTGCCAGAATGAGATCTGGGTTTTTCAGTTCAATTAATTTAATCAACTCTTGTGAGTTTTTATTGGACATTTTCACATTTGCAATCAACAAAGTAAATTGCTCATCCGTACTTTTTAAGTCTGTTGATAAAGGCACTTCAACCGACACCAAAGGGGTGTAATTAATAAGATAGGCACCATTGACCACTAATCCTGTTGAGATTGCCGCAATGAAAAGATAG
>JBBSLN010000200.1:0-4964 GCA_038255205.1 Flavobacteriales bacterium | reverse complement strand
GTCATCAAATATGGCAGTGCCTACTTCATTCTCTTCAATGTACCGACGTACATCCTCCATTTTACCAGTCCCTATGAAGGTCTTCGGATTTGGCATCTCCATTTTTTGAGTGAATCTTTTTAATACTTCACCTCCTGCTGTAAAAGTTAAAAACTCGAGTTCGTCCAAATACTCCTTTGATTTTTCGTCATTTTGTTGTTGCGTGACTACGCCTATGAGAACCGCTTTTTCTAACTCTAAATCTTTTTTTTCTAACATACCTTTAAATAAAAAACAAAGTTAAACAATTCAACGCACTCGTTTCCCTATTTTTAGGACTTAAACGATAAACGTGATTACAAAAAGTACCATTCAAACCATTGCATTTTACAATACCGAAAACTTGTTTGATGTTTTGGTTGACGATAAAACCAACGACAATGATTTTTTACCAATGTCAGCAAAGAATTGGACCAAAAAGCGATATGAAAGAAAGATTGACAAATTGGGATCTGTTATTTCCAAAATTGGTTTTGATACTATTAACAAACCTCCAGTGCTAGTTGGTTTAGCGGAAGTTGAAAATGATTATGTCTTAAAAGATTTGGTAGAAAGTAAAGATTTGAAAAATCATAATTATGGGTTTATCCATTTTGATTCTCTGGATGATAGAGGAATCGATGTCGCTCTTTTATATAATAAGCACGAATTCAGGGTTGAAACCTCTAATGCCTTTCCTATTTATATTGAAGAAGCATCGGGGAAAAGAGATTATACTCGAGATATCTTATTGGTGACTGGTTATCTGAATGAAAACAAAATTCATGTGCTTGTCAATCACTGGCCATCCAGACATGAAGGAAGGGATGAAACCGATTATAAACGGATTGCTGCAGCAAAGCAGCTGACAGAAATTATTTCTAGTATCACTAATGATGACAATAATTCTCAAATCATAATTATCGGTGATTTTAATGATAATCCTAATAGTCAGAGCATCATGAATCTTAAGGCTGAAAATGGATTGTTCAATACTATGGAATCAATATGGTCTTATAGTAGAGGAAGTGTCAACCACAACTTTGCATGGATATTGTTTGATCAGATATTGTTGACCTCTAATTTTCTGGATGAAGGTTCTGGGGTGTTTAAGTTTTTAAGAGCCGATATTTTCGACAAAAAATTTTTAACACAGTACAATGGAAAGTATAAAGGTCAACCGCACAGAACATATGTGGGAAAAAAATACAAAGGTGGTTTTAGTGATCATTTCCCGGTATATATTCAAATAGAAAAACAAGAGTTAAAATAAGTAAAAATCACACATTCCTGTTCGTCGGCTAATCCTGCATTTCATCTAGAATAACATTCTTAATACTATCTTAACTAGCAATTTTTTTATCTTCGGCAAATTATACATCATCCAAAATGGTGTTGAAATTACAATAAACGAACACTTTATAGTTATATTAAAGCATAAGGTATTTATAGTCAATACTTTATAAGTAAATTTTTTAAAAAATTTTAATAACCTAAAAAAATCAAATGAAAAAAGTCACTTTTATAATTGTTTTGCTGGCATTCCTTTCAAGTTGGTATTGTACTGCTCAAATCACCTCGTATCCGGATTTTTATGGAATTAAAGGCACATCTAATGAGAAAGGACTTCCCAATGTTGTTGGACAACAAGTTGTTGAATTCGAAGACTGTATTATTCCTCAAGGAATTTCTCCTAATGATGATGGGTTCAATGACACTTTTGATTTGAGTAATTGTAATGTCGTGCGTATTGAGATTTTCAATAGACTTGGTAGAATGGTCTATTCAAAAGAAAGCTACACAAACGAATGGCGTGGTCAATCCAATAATGGGGATGAGTTACCTGTAGGAACTTATTTTTATACCTTGGTTTATGAAGGCGGAGAAAAACAATTAAGCTCTTGGGTCTACATCAACAAATAAAGAAGGAAACGATATACAACTAATAAATTAACATGAAAAAACTAATTATCATATTAATAGTGCTCATTGCCATTAAAACGCAAGGACAGCAAGACCCTCAATATACTCAATACATGTATAATATGGCTGTCGTGAATCCAGCGTACGCAGGCTCTAAAGAAGATCCGTCGTTCGGATTGCTATATCGTAACCAATGGACTGGCTTGGATGGCGCTCCAAAAACGGGAACATTCTTTGGACACATGCCAGTCAATGATAAAATAGGAGTCGGATTGTCGGTTATCGCTGATGAAATTGGACCAATAAGGGAAACTAATACCTATGCTGATTTCTCATATACTTTGAGGTTTAGAGGAGAGAATCGCTTGGCATTTGGTATTAAGGCAGGAGCAACCTTCCATGATTTAGGATTGGGTGGTGTAGATCTTATAGACCCTAACGACCCTTATTTTACGAATGTCTCAGGTGTCACTCCAAATGTAGGAGCAGGGGTGTTTTATTATACAGACAATTACTATTTGGGTTTATCAGTTCCCAACATATTAAGTTCGGTGAAACTAGATGCAGAAGGAACAGAATATGGTACTGAAACAAGTCATTATTTTTTAACAGGAGGTTACGTCTTCCAAGTGTCAGAAAACACGAAGTTGAAGCCATCATTTCTTGTGAAATCAGCATTTACGGCACCCACGTCGTTTGATGTGAACCTAAATGCGCTTTTCTTCGAAAAATTTGAAATCGGTGCTTCTTATCGTTTGGATGATTCTTTTTCTGGCTTGATTAATTTTGCCATTTCACCAAATGTTAGAGTTGGTTATGCTTACGACAATATCACATCAGACATTAAGAGATATGCACCAGCTTCGCACGAGTTGATATTACTTTTCGATTTAAATTTTGGAAGAAGGGTTTCACGTTCACCTCGATATTTCTAACAAGTTAAGCTAAACAAACATGAAAAAAATTAACATATTTATTGCCCTCACAATTTTGAGTAGTTTCAGCTTAACTGCTCAAAACAACGATACCAAAAAAGCTGATAAGCATTTCAATCAATTGGAATTTGTTGAAGCGGCGAAAGATTACGAAAAACTAGTCAAAGGCGGAAAAGCCGATGTATATGTTTATGGTCAATTAGCAGAATCATATTATAACGTTTTTGACACTAAAAATGCTGAACGCTATTATTACCAAGCGTTAGAAAACAATCCTGCGCCAAATTCAGAAATGATTTATAAATATTCTCAAATGCTAAAGGCAAATGGCAAATATGCGCTTTCCAACGAATGGATGGGTAGATTTGCTAACATGCGTCCTAGTGATCAAAGGGCAATGGCCTTTAAAGAAAACCCTAATTACATTCCAAAGATTCTTGAAAGAGGAAAAAAATTCAGAGTAGAGAATTTGAATTTTAACTCTAAATATTCAGATTTTGGAGGTACTCTTAAAGACGGGAAACTCTATATTACTTCAGCAAGAGATGTAACTGGTCAAAACTATGGCTGGAATGAAGAGCCTTATTTGGATATTTTTGTTACTTCAAAAAATTCTGAAGGTGTTTATTCTGAACCTGAACAAGTTAAAGGAAAAATCAATACAAGTTACCATGAAGGATTAGTTTCGTTTAGTCCAGATGGAAAGACAATGTATTTCTCAAGAGAAAGTTTCTTCGAAAAAGAATATGTAAAAGACAGTATTTCAAAAAATAAATTTGGTTCTATAAGCCTTTACAAGGCAACTACCATGGGAGATAAATGGGACAATGTAGAAGCTATAAATCTTACAAAAGATTATTCTGCTAAAAATCCATCAGTTAGCAAGGATGGCAAAACATTATATTTTGCTTCTGATGTGCCTGGAGGTTATGGCCTTTTTGATATCTATAAAGCACCAATCAATGAAGATGGTTCTGTTGGCGAACCTATTAATCTTGGTCAAGAAGTGAATACTGAGGGGCAAGAGATGTTTCCATTTATAGGTGATGATGGCACACTTTATTTCTCATCCAACGGCCATTTAGGACTTGGAGGATTGGATGTCTTCTTCACTAAAGAAATTGATGGTAAACTGGGTCCTATTCGTAATATCGGAATTCCAATTAATAGTAATGCTGATGATTTCGCATTTAAAATGGATGATGTAACTGGAGAAGGGTTTGTGTCATCAAATCGTGAAGGTGGCGTTGGAAGTGATGACATATATCGCACGATGAGATTAGAGCCACTGTGTGACGTACTTGTGATTGCTACAGTAGTCGACAATATGACAGGTAAGCCAGTTAATGGAGCAATGGTGACGTTGTATGATGATAGTGGCAATAAAATAGTTTCTAAAAACACGAACGAAGAAGGTATAGCAGAGTTTATTGTAGAATGTGACAAAAACAATGAACTAGAGGTCGTCATGGCTGGATTTGAAAGCAAAAAAAACCCAGTAAAAGGCACTCAAGAAAAAGAAGTGAATGTCAGAATTTCATTGGATCCAATTGATACTATAATTGCTGCCGATAGAATAGAATTAGACCCTATTTATTTCGATTTCGACAAGTCAAATATTACTGCGAAAGCAGCATTCGAGTTGGACAAATTAGTACAAGTAATGACAAAATATCCTGATATGGTGATTGATGTAACTGCACATACTGATAATAGAGGTTCGGATTCATATAACTTTGCATTGTCAGATAGAAGAGCCAAAACTACCGTACAATATGTAATTTCAAAAGGAATTGACAAAAGCAGAATCAAAGGAGAGGGCAAAGGTGAAACACAACCTAAAGTTACCTGTGGTACAAACTGTACGGACGAAGAACATCAAATGAATCGAAGATCTGAATTTATAATTATAAAAACTGCTGCAACAGAACAGAAATGACCGATTGTCGCTAACTGAAATTTTAAAAAATCCTATCAATTACTGATAGGATTTTATTTGTTTATAATGGTTGATGTACACTATAAATTTTGATATGCAGCGGTGTTATAATCCTTTGTTTAATAATAGCCTTCACTATCTGTTTTCCT
>JBBSLN010000199.1:0-5015 GCA_038255205.1 Flavobacteriales bacterium | reverse complement strand
AATGGCCCTGTCTCTATTGAGTTGCTTTTCTTGGGTATCTGCCAATGCCGTAGAATTCATTAAACACAACACTTTTACCGCATTAGTGAATAAATCGGCAAAAGCGAGCGCAACATAGCCACCCATTGAATGCCCAATTAAAGTCACTTCCTCTATATCCAAATAATCCAAAACAGCCTTGACGGCCTTGGCCATCATTTCCATAGTATGCACATAACCGATACATCCTGTCTCGCCATGCCCCAGCAAATCGATGGCTACGATACGGCTCGATTTTGAAAATTCCGGTATCAATTCTGTCCACATGGTTGTGTTTTCGAGAAACCCATGCAATAAGACGGTGACGCTTCCTTCACCTTCATCAGAATAAAATATTGGAATGCCTTTGTGTTCTAAAATCATTTTTCGACTATATTCGGCAAAGATAAGTTTTTCCTCTTCAGCTTGCAGTCGCAGACGGAAGCTGAATTTATTAAAATTTTAAATGAATAAAACGAAACAAATTTTCATTACTGGCTTTGCCTTGTTTTCCTTGTTTTTTGGAGCAGGGAATTTAATTCTCCCTCCTTTTTTGGGTTTTAAAGCAGGAGATGCTTGGTTTATGGTAACGCTTGGTTTTGTGATTACCGCGGTCATCATTCCGATTTTGGGAATTTTAGCACATGCAAGGTTACAAGGCACCATGTATGATTTTGCAAAAAAAGTGTCTCCTCTTTTTAGTCTCATTTATTGTTTAATCATTTATGTTATTAGCATCACGTTGCCAGCACCTCGAACTGCGTCAGTCACTCATGAGATGGCGATTGCACCTTTTTTTGAATCAAGTGCCTTGTTGACAAGTGGTGTCTATTTTAGTCTTGTTTTTGTATTTGCAATGAACCGTACTAAAATATTGGACGTATTAGGTAAATTTTTAACACCAATTATCATCATGATTTTGTTGGCAATTATAGGTATCGCCATTTTCAATTCACCTGAAGTTTCTAACACGACACTTTTTAATGCTCCTTTGGTGGACGGTATTCTTGAAGGATATCAAACCTTTGATGCTATAGGAGCCATCGTGGTAGGTGCTGTCTTGGTAATATCTCTAAATTATGATCAGAACCTTTCTTTCGATGATAAAAAAAATCTCATCAAAAAATCAGGTTTTGTTGCTGGAATAGGTCTATTCGTTATTTATGCAGGATTGATTTTGATAGGCTCGCTTTATAACAGCACATTCAATGAGAAAGCCACAAGAGCCGAAGTTCTTATTGGATTAAGTTCTAAAACATTAGGAGATTTAGGAACTACATTTTTGAGCGTTTTGATAGCTTTGGCTTGCTTTACAACAGCTGTAGGAATCATCACAGGAACAGCTGATTACTTTAAAGGATTATTTAAAAATTCGCAATCATCATACACGTTAACTGCTCTCATAAGTTGTGTGCTTGGAGTTATCGTCGGAAGTTATAATGTTGGTTTTATCATTGATATTGCGCTACCTGTGTTGATGTTTATTTACCCTATAACTATTATTTTGATACTTCTGAATGTTCTTCCAGAAAAATTTGCCACACCTTTAGTTTTTAGAACTGTGGTATCAACAACTTTCTTGTTTAGCATTCCTGACTTTTTGAAATTTATCATTCCTGTTGAAGAAATTCAAGGTGTTGTTGATATTATTCCTTTAGCTAATCATAGTCTGGGTTGGGTTTTGCCTGCTTTGGTCACTTTTGTTTTGACGAATTTATTAGAAACTAAAAAGCCTGAAAAACTTCAGGCTCTATAGTTTAAAAAATTAAATTAAGAATTCATCAACTCCTCAATCTCTTCAGCCTCAATAGGAATATTGCGCATCAAATTAAAAGGTTCCCCTTTCTTTTGAATGATCACATCATCTTCCAATCGAATACCAAATCCTTCCGCTGGAATATAAATACCTGGCTCTACGGTAAAGACCATATTGGCTTGCATCGGTTCAGTCAAAATTCCATAATCGTGCGTGTCCAAACCTATATTGTGCGAGGTACCGTGCATAAAGTATTTTTTGTAGGCTGGCAAATCCTTATCTTCATTTTTTACATCGGCCTTGTCCAATAACTTTAATCCCAGAAGCTCTGACGTCATCAATTTACCAACTTCTTCGTGGTATTTTGCCCAATCAGTTCCTGGTACTAACATTTTGGTGGCGTCATTTTTAACGCGATTCACAGCGTTATAAACTTCCTTTTGACGTTTTGAAAACTTCCCGGAAACTGGAATGGTTCTCGTCATATCACTGGCATAATTTGCATATTCAGCACCCACGTCCAGCAAAATCAAATCGCCTTTTTTGCATTGTTGATTGTTTTGAACATAATGAAGTACATTTGCACTGTTACCAGAGGCTATAATTGGGGTGTAAGCAAACCCTTTTGAACGATTACGTAGAAATTCATGCATTAATTCAGCTTCAATCTCGAATTCCCAGACATTTGGTTTTACAAATTTCAGCAATCTTCTAAATCCCTTTTCCGTAATATCACATGCCTGCTGCATCAACTTGAGTTCTATTTCGTCTTTTACAGAACGTAGTCGCTGCAAAATGGGATTGCTTTTGGCTACAGAATGTGCAGGATATTTGTCTTTTAACCATTTTGTATATCGGTCTTCACGCGTTTCGGTCTCAACATTTGCCCTGTAATGCTCGTTAGTGTTGATGTAAACCGTGTCGCACTGTGTCATCAATTCAAACATCACTTTTTCCATTTCTTGCAACCAATAAACAGTTTTGACTCCACTGGTTTCAAAAGCAGCCTCCTTGGTCAGCTTTTCACCTTCCCAAACGGCAATGTGGTTATTGGTTTCCTTTAGAAACAAGATTTCACGATGCTTTTCTTTTGGGCAATCTGGAAACAAGACCAAAACACTCTCCTCTTGATCAACTCCACTTAAATAGAAAATATCGCGATGTTGCTGAAAAGGCATAGTGCTATCTGCGCTGATGGGATAAATATCATTACTGTTAAAAACCGCTAAACCGCTAGATTTCATTTGTTTCATGAAATTTTTACGGTTTTTTATAAAAAGTTTGCTATCAATAGAATCGTATTTCATTTTGTTTTGGATTTTCCCAAAATTACATATTTAGGAATTGCGAAAAAAATAAGCGGATTCTTTTGTTTAACTTTAACATCAACTTTGAAATCAACAAAATTATCGCTAATTTTCAAATATTAAAAACATCCAAAATGAAATATCCGCAGTTCCTCATTATTTCCTTGTTCTTTTTTTCCTCATTAAGTTTTGCACAACAACCTGCATCACCTGCCTCCTTAATTGAAAAAGCCCTTCAACAAAAGGAGGAGTTGGCCAAAAATTCGTTGGTAAAAAACATTTCCTTTGAAAATATCGGCCCAACCGTAATGAGTGGTCGTGTAACGGATTTAGCTGTAAATCCAGAAAATCCGACTGAATTTTACGTCGCTTATGCTTCAGGTGGCTTATGGCATACAATTAATAACGGAACAACTTTCACTCCCATACTGGATTCATCAAACACTCAAAATGTGGGTGATATTGCTGTCGATTGGAAGACCAAAACCATTTGGGTTGGTACCGGAGAAAACAATGCCTCGCGTTCAAGTTACGCAGGAATTGGTATTTTAAAATCCAACGATAACGGCAAAACTTGGCAAAATATGGGTTTGAAAGATTCGCATCACATCGGACGAATTCTCATCAATCCGAATAATCCTGACGAGGTTACTGTGGGTGTTACTGGTCATTTATATTCGCCAAATGAAGAGCGTGGTGTTTACAAATCGACAGATGGAGGAAAAACATGGAAACAAACACTTTTTGTGGATGAAATGAGTGGTGTCATTGACCTTCAATATGCGCCAAATAACTACAATGTGATGTTTGCTTCGTCATGGACAAAAGACCGAAAGGCTTGGAATTTTGATGGTAATGGAAACAATTCTGCCATTTATAAAAGTATGGATGCTGGACGAACTTGGACTAAAGTTTCTACCGAAAACAGTGGATTCCCAACTGGAAAAGGCGTCGGTCGAATCGGTCTCGCAATTTATGATGATAGTACTATCTACGCTATTCACGACAGTCAATTCAGAAGACCTGATGAGCCGAAAAAGAAAGATTCTGATGAAATATCAAAAGATGATTTCAAAACGATGTCAATGGATGCGTTTTTAAAATTGGACGATAAGAAGTTAGATGATTATTTAAAGACAAATGGTTTTCACCAAAAATATAAAGCAGAAAATATCAAGCAAATGGTAAGAGGTGGCAATGTGAAACCTGTCGATTTGTCAAAATATCTAGAAGATGCAAATTCGCTCTTGTTTGACACACCTGTCGTAGGCGCTGAAATCTATAAAAGCGCTGATGGTGGCACTACTTGGAAAAAAACCCATGAAGGTTATCTGGATGATTTATACTATAGTTATGGTTATTACTTTGGGCATATTTATGTGGCTCCAAATAATGTCGATCATATCTATGTGTACGGTGTCCCGATTTTAAAATCCAAAGATGGCGGAAAAACTTTCACTTCTATTAATGCTGAAAACGTCCATAGTGACCATCATGCACTTTGGATCAATCCGAAAAATCCTAATCATTTAATTAATGGTAATGATGGTGGCGTCAATATAACTTACGATGATGGTGAGAATTGGATAAAAAACAACTCACCTTCCGTTGGGCAATTTTATGCCATCAATGTCGATAATGAAAAACCTTATAACGTTTATGGTGGATTGCAGGACAATGGTGTTTGGGTAGGCGAGAATAATGCTCGTGAAGATGTAAGATGGCATGCAAGCGGTCAATATCCATGGGAAAGTATTATGGGTGGTGATGGAATGCAGGTTCAGATTGACAGTCGTAATTCCAATATCGTTTATACTGGATTTCAATTCGGCAATTACTTCAGAATTGATAGAGAAAAGGATGAACAGACCTACATTCAACCAAAGCATGAATTAGGAGAAAACCCATACCGTTTCAATTGGCAAACACCTATT
>JBBSLN010000198.1:0-5050 GCA_038255205.1 Flavobacteriales bacterium | reverse complement strand
CTTGACCAAGCAGTATTTGGTATTGATGCTATGGCTGCTTCTTCAAATTTGATTAATTTATATTGCTCCTGAAATTCTTCAAATATTTGAGTAAGTGCTTGGTTTCATCCTGCTGATCTTTCTAAACGACATATAGGGTAGGGGTTAAACCATTTGCCTCCTGTTTATTGGTATAAGTTTAGGGTTTATAAACCTACAATTTGATTGCAGCACTTTCAGTATCGCGAAGATTAAATTCTGTGGGTTTTTACCACGAATTCACGAATAAATAATATAAAAATTTTTCGTGTATTGTGGCAATATATTTACGTGGGACTTTCAGTCCCGTTTCAAAAACTCCTGTACTTTCATTGGAGGGTGGATTAGTTCTTATTCACCAAAAAAAAGAGCAACGTAGTTATTGTTGCTCTTTTTCTATGGACTGAAAAAACAAAGTAATAACAGTCTAATAGGTGAATAAGTCCCTTAATACTTCGATTAGAGTGTTCTTTTTGTGTGTAACGATATAAAAATTGTTACGCAAACCTACACCAACAATGTTGGAAATAATATAAGTAGATTAAAAAACCAGTTTACATTTTGGAATTTTTCTTAATTGCCGCCATAACTTCTTCTTTGTTCAATCCTGTAGTATTCACACCCGGATCCGCAGCAGCTTTGGTTTCAACATCAAATTGCAATTTTTTCATGTAGTCCGGGTCTTTACCGCTCATTTTTTCCTTTATGATATCAGCATAGGCAGTTCTCGCTTCTTCAACTGTTTTTTTACCATTCATAATATCATGAGCTAAATTCAAAGCCAATAAATTGTTCGCTTCCATATCGCATCTTGCGCTTAAATAACCCTGAGTACGATCAAAAGTCACACTGCCATCAAAAGCGCCCAATTCACTCATTTTATCCACTGGCACGTTGTGGTAAATGCTCGTTTCCAGAAAATCGGTATGATCGATAGGGAAGTTGTGTGGGGTTTCGTCTTTTGAGATTCGTATCATTTCCCAAGTCCCTGCATTTCTCCATACTATTTCATTGGCTGAACTGCTGGATGGCTCGCCATATGATTTGACTGTTGTCTCTACTGCTTTTTGTGAAGCCATCGGCCAATCTTTGATATAACTGGTATACATCCCTTTTTTATCGGAAGACATGTGGTCTTTGGAATTTTTATCGGTAGACATATGGTCTTGAGAATGGGCCATATCTTTTGACATCGCGTCTTTTTTCTGTGTCTCTTGAGAAATCATAGACCCCATTCCCAAAAAGCAACACATTACAAATACTGTGATTAAATGTTTCATTATATTTTATATTTTAAAATTATTAGTTCTCTAAAGTAGCCAGTTCTTTTCAGAGCGATTACTCCTATCCTCCAGATTGTTAACTCAAATGCAAAAAATAAAAATCGACGCCATCGCTGGTCAAAATGAATGAAACTATTTTAGTGGTCACTTTAAAAAGCAACAGATAACGGCATTGGTTAAAGCCAGTTCGCCATTATTGGTGTTTACCACCAACTTTAACATTTGTTGACTGTAGTTTATGTCAATTTCAAATTCTTTTGCTCCATTGGGCTAGAGTAAATGGCTGGGCTTGTAGATTGTTGGTGGAAAGCAGCAATAATGACGAAAATAAAATGGGAATAACTAAAATTCCTAGTTTTCCTTCCCAAAACTGATTCAGATTCACCACTAGAAAGAAAGTAACTGTTATTATCATGCAAACTATTTGTACATCCCAAAAAACGAAAAGCATTTCCTTTTTAAACAGCCTTTTTAATATTAATAGGTTTTTCAGTTTAAGACTTGCTATTTACCATGCATCACCAAAAATGGAATGTCTGTGTGGTAACTTATATTCTTGATTTTTGAATGAAAAAGGATTTGCTGCGAATAATTAAGGTTTTTTGCCACCATGGCAATAAAGTTGATGTTGCTACTTTCTACAAAAGATTGTATGGCTTCTTCAATTTTAGAATTGGTAAGCTGATGAAAACTCACAGTTTGGTGAAGAAAATATTCTACTAAAAATTCTTTGTTTCTTTGCTGGGTTGCAGTCAATGTTTCCGATTTTTTACTAATGTGCAAAATCCTTAAGGTTGCATGACAGCGTTCTAAAATTTCAGCAATGGGGTGCAGGTGTCCAATTTCATACGAGAGTGAGTAGTCAGTAGGAAAGGCAATCTCATTAACAGGTGTATATTTGGCATTCTCTGGTACTATCAATGCGGTACATTTTACTTTTGTAATCACATCTCCCGCGTTACTGCCAAGCAATAACTTTTTGAGCCCTGTAGCACCTTTGGTGCCCATCACAATGGTTTCAATGTTTCGTTCGTGAACTTGTCTTCTGATGGTTTCTATAAAAGAACCAGAATCCGAAAGAGAGATAAATCTATGACGCTTGTTTTCGGGGAATTGTTTTGAGATGCGATCAAGCATATGCTTCAACTGCGCTCTGGAACTGGATATGGAAGTAAAACTCAAAACGTCCGTCGTTACCCCATAAATGGATGGTGTGGTGCTCACCGCAACAGGCCTATCAACATGCAACAGATAAAAATGACAGTCTGTCTTTTCATAAAAATGTATTGCATACTCTATAGCATTCCATGAATTCTCGGAAAAATCTGTTGGTAATAGAATATTTTTCATCTTAATGGACCTTATAACTCTGTAAAATTATGGTTATAAGGCTTTTTAAAATATGATAATGGTCATATTGCAAAATTAGGATGCATTTTTTAGTGAATGTCCTTTAACCTTTGAAGGTCCAAAATCTTAATGGTACGACCTTCGATATCAATTAATCCAGATTTTTTGAAATGAGACAGCGTTCGAATCAAGGACTCTGTAGCGATACCCGCTGTACTTGCCAAATCACTTCTTGAAATTTTAATGGGTTCATTGGGCTCTCGGTTCAGTTTTTCGGCAAACTTTAAGATGGTATTGGCCGTTTTTTTAAGTACTGAACTATATGCCATTTGTAATAACTGATCTTTGATGTTTTTCAAATCATCCGTCAATAATTGAATGAGCGCCAAAGTGACTTTATGATTATTGTTTAGTACATCTTTGAGCTGATCTTTTGAAATCCCAACCAAATCCAACGGTTTTATGGCAATGGCCGTTTCTTGATATGTTATGTTTTGAGTAAAAGATGTGTATCCAAATAAATCATCATCCGTTTGCAACGCTGTAGTCAATTCCTTGCCCTGTTCGTCAAACTTGTAACATTTTACGGCTCCTTTAATGATTAAATAGATATAGTTGCTGTTTTGACCTTCTTTATAAACGACATCTCCTGTATTAAATGTAAACTGCTTGCCATTATCATCAAAGAAATTTTTAAGGTCGTGGAGCGTGTGTAGTTCGTCTTCTTGGCTAGTACCGCTGTTAATTTGTTGTTCACGTTCTTCTTTCAAAATGGCAACTTTGGCCAATCTGCTGTCTATAGCACTAATAAGTTCGTTTTCAGTAAATGGTTTTGTGATGTAATCATCCGCCCCAAGATCCATGCCTTTTCTCACATCTTTGCGCTCCGTTTTTGCCGAAAGGAAAATGAAAGGAATATGCCGCGTATTCACATCTTTCGATAGCGCTTCCAAAACACCATAACCATCAATCTCTGGCATCATGATGTCACATACCACAATATCGGGAAGTTGTTGTTGAGCGGTCTCAATACCAATTTTTCCATTAGGCGCCGTAATCACTTCAAAGTCGGAAAGTTCAAGTAATTCTGCTGTATTCTCTCTTAAAATAATATCGTCTTCAATAAGGAGTACACGTTTCATAATTTGAATTTGTTTGGTAGGGTTATAATAAAAGTTGAGCCTTTACTTTCTTCACTATCAAAAGAAACATGGCCTCCTAAATTTTCCATGTGCGATTGTACTATATTCAATCCAATGCCTGTGCCATGCGTCAATAAGGCATTTTCTGCCCTAAAATAGCGGTTGAAAATATTCTTTTGGTCGCTTTTGGGAATCCCCATACCATTATCGATGACTTTAAAAGTAGTATGCGTGTTGTTTTGTTTGACTTGCAGCTCAATTATGGAATGGTCAGGGGAATATTTTATGGCATTATGAATAAGATTGGAAAGTGCCAATTCTATGATTTTTTCATCTTGCGTCAATGACAAATCATCAATATGTTTCGGATACTTTATTTGTTGGCCTTCTTTTAAAAGCATATTGGCATTGTAAACCACCTCATTGACAATTTTACTGATTTTAAAGGCAGAAAACTTATAATCTTCTTTCCCTAGTTCCAGTTTTTCCAATGAAAGAAAATCGTTGAGGATGTTATTGAGGTAATGTACTTTTTCCGTAATAGTTTTGATATGTTTATCACGTTTTTCTTGTTGCTCTGATAATTGATATTTGCCCAGTAAAATGGCAGAAGTTAGAATACCACTCAATGGCGTTTTAAATTCATGAGAGACCAATGAAAGAAATTTTGTTTTCAGTTCATTGAGCTCCTGTTCCCTTTTTAAAGCTATTTGTGTTTTGGTTTCTGCTGCTATTCTGCGTTGATTCTCTTTGTTAAGTTCCTGGTTTAGCGATTCCAATAACAGCACCGAATCATTCAATTCCTTTGTACGCTTATGGATTTTAATTTCAAGTTCGGCATTTAGTTCCCTGATTTTTTTTTCTTGTTCCTTTCTTACCGAAATGTCAATGACCAATGCCATTACATAATTTTGATCATTAATTATAAATGGATTCAAGCCTGCTTCTACTGGAAATATGCTTCCATCCTTACGTTTTCCAAAAATATCCCGACCATGGCCCATTTGACGTCTCTCGCGCTTTTTCATAAAACCATTGAAATGCCCAGCGTGGGCAGAATGGTACGTATTTGGAATCAAAACATTGAGATGTTGACCAATCAATTCCTGGCGGTCGTAACCAAACATTCGGTCGGCAGAGGCATTGGTTTCGGTAATTATTTGAAGTGAATCCACCACAACAACGCCTTCAGAAACTGAACCTAATAGAATATTGAAGACATCGTGCTCTTTGGTAAACATAATTTTAGGAATGTAT
>JBBSLN010000197.1:0-5065 GCA_038255205.1 Flavobacteriales bacterium | reverse complement strand
CAGTACTCATTTCACTTGCGGCACGCGAACGATCTTTTTGTTTTTTCATTGCTGAATGAAAACCAGCTTCGTCCAATGACAAACCTTTCTCCCGTAAAATCAAGGAGGTTAAATCGATTGGAAATCCATAGGTATCATATAATTCAAATGCCTTTTCTCCTGAAATCGTATCTGACTTGGACTCATCCATAATGCGATTTAACATTACCAAACCTTGGTCTAATGTTCTTAAGAAGGATTGTTCTTCTTCCTTAATAACGTTTTCAATCAGTTGCTTTTGAGATTTCAATTCTGGGAATGCGTCTCCCATTTTTTTGCTCAACACATCCACTAATCGGTAGATGAATGGTTCTTTTTGGTTTAAAAAGGTAAAACTGTATCGAATGGCACGACGGAGAATACGACGTATCACATAGCCAGCTCCTGTGTTGCTTGGTAATTGTCCATCTGCAATTGAAAAAGCCACTGCTCTTACGTGATCTGAAATGACACGAATGGCAATATTTATTTTTTCTTGTTCAGAATTTTCTTCTTCCGATTCGGGATTATTGTTTACGGATATGGATTCCGCCGAAGAAGACAAGTCGCGACTTGTCCGAACGGATTTGTATTTTTTATCTGATATCGTTTCAATTTCTCTGATGATTGGCGTAAAAACATCGGTATCGTAATTGGATTGAACACCTTGCAACACCATGCATAAACGTTCAAAACCCATTCCTGTATCAATATGCTTGTCAGGCAGACCTTCCAATGAACCGTTAGCTTTACGGTTGTATTGCATGAAGACCAAATTCCAGATTTCCACGACTTGAGGATGGTCGGCATTTACCAATGTTTTTCCATCAACTTTGGCTTTTTCTTCTGCAGAACGAATATCAACATGGATTTCACTACATGGTCCGCAGGGGCCTTGGTCGCCCATTTCCCAGAAGTTATCCTTTTTGTTGCCCATTAGGATTCGGTCTTCAGAAATGAATGATTTCCACAACTCATAGGCTTCAGAATCCATCGGTAAATTATCGCCATTATCGCCTTCAAAAACTGTAACGTATAGAATGTCCTTGTCAATTCCATAGACTTCGGTCAATAATTCCCAAGCCCAGGCAATGGCTTCTTTTTTGAAATAATCACCGAAACTCCAATTGCCCAACATTTCGAACAAGGTGTGATGATACGTATCATATCCAACCTCCTCTAAATCATTGTGTTTTCCAGAAACACGTAAACATTTTTGAGTGTCTGCAATACGATTGCTCTTTGGTTTGGCATTTCCCAAAAAATATTCCTTAAACGGCGCCATCCCAGAATTGACAAACATCAAAGTGGGGTCATCTTTCAACACCATCGGTGCCGACGGCACTATCGTATGTTGCTTTTCTTTAAAAAAACTTAAAAATTTCGAACGTATCTCTTGCGACTTCATAAAAAAATTGACTGGTCTATTTCTGATAAATTGCTGTTAAAAAAACAACCTTGGTGAAGCTAACCATAAAACTATCCCTAATTTTATCCCTTTAAAACTATTTAACAATTGTCAATTAGTTTTATTAAATTTACAATTAAAATAATTTTGAATTTGCTTCGTTTGCATTACTGTTGCTGACAAAAATTGTCGCCTTTAGGTGCAAAAATAGTATAAATTAGCCAATGAGTAAGGTAAAATATTTTTACGATTCTGAATCGTTATCCTATAGAAAAATAGAGCGTAAAAAGGGAAGAACCCTTAAATACGTTTTCACTTTTCTTTTAGGATCTGCGTTATTTGGGTTCTTATTTGTATTTATGGCTAGTAGATTTGTGGAATCGCCAAGAGAACGCGCATTGGCGAGAGAATTGCAGCACATGGAATTGCAATACAAACTTCTCAACAGAAAAATGGACCAAGCACAGAAGGTACTCGCCAATGTCGAGGAGCGTGATAATGCGATTTACAGACTTTATTTTGAAGCCAATCCAATTCCAGATGAACAACGAAAAGCTGGCTTTGGCGGTATCAATAGATACAAGGATTTGGAAGGTTTTGATAATTCTAAATTAATCATCGAAACAAATAAGCGGATGGATATTTTAATGAAGGAGATTGTTGTGCAATCACGTTCGTTGGATGAAATCGCGGTTTTAGCGGAGGATAAGGAAAAATTCCTATCCGCCATTCCTGCGATACAACCTGTAAATACGGAAGAATTGACACGAATGGCATCGGGTTACGGATATCGTACAGATCCCTTCACAAAGGTTCGAAAGTTTCACTTCGGTATGGATTTTACGGCGCCGAGAGGAACTCCTATTTATGCAACTGGTGACGGTGTTGTAGTAAGGGCTGATAACAGTGCAACAGGTTACGGCAATCATATACGAATCGACCATGGTTATGGTTATGTGTCACTTTACGCGCATCTTTACAAATATAATGTACGCATCAACCAAAAGGTAAAACGCGGTGATTTGATAGGATTTGTAGGAAGTACAGGACGCTCTGAGGCACCTCATCTACACTATGAAATATTTAAGGATGACGAGCGTATTAACCCCATCAATTTCTATTATGGTAATCTATCAGCCGAAGAATATGGCAGGTTATTGGAAAAAGCATCCTTGGAAAATCAATCTCTAGATTAATATATGCACATCGACCTCCCAGAAAAACGGTACTATGGTATTGGCGAAGTCGCCAAAGCTTTTGATGTGAATACGTCTTTAATTCGATTTTGGGAAAAGGAATTTGATGTACTAAAGCCAAAGAAGAATGCTAAAGGCAATCGGAAGTTCACACCTGAAGACATTACAAATTTGAAGTTTATTTACCACTTGGTAAAGGAACGTGGTTTTACACTTGAAGGTGCCAAGACGCATTTGAAAGAAGAAAAACAAGAATCACTTAATACATTCGAAATTATCAGTAAATTGGAAGATGTGAAAGCGCAACTTTTGAAAATAAAGGAACAGCTGTAACATTTAGAGCACTAATTCAACTAATACAATAAACACTAACACTTAAAAACAACTATCATGAAAAAATGGTTAATTCCTGTCATCATTCTTGCCATTCTCGCAATCGCATTATACTCATGGGGAAAAGGATTCAATAACGAAGCCGTCGAACTAAAAGAAACCGCAACCAAATCTTGGGGTAATGTGGAAAGCAGCTACCAACGTCGTAATGACCTTATTGGTAATTTAGTAAAAACGGTTCAAGGTGCTGCAGATTTCGAGAGAACAACATTAAGAGAAGTTATTGAAGCGCGAGCCAAAGCAACATCCACAACTATTGATGCCAGTAACCTAACGGAAGAAAATATGGCACAATACCAACAAGCCCAAAGTGGTTTGAGCGGGGCTTTATCAAAACTATTGGTGTCTGTAGAACGCTATCCAGAGTTAAAGGCCAATCAGAATTTTCTCGAATTACAATCACAATTGGAAGGCACCGAAAACCGTATCAATGTATCTAGAGATCGATTCAACGAATCGGTTGAACCTTATAATAAACATATCAAAAGGTTTCCGAATACGCTGTTAGCGGGTCTTTTTAATTTTGACCCCATGAGCTATTACAAAGCGGATGCGGGAAGTGAGAATGCTCCTGATGTTGATTTTGAATTCAAATAGACTTTTTATTAGAGAATAGAGAATAGAGAAATATGTCTAAAATAGAAGCGTTCCTTACGGCTGATGAGGAAAAACAAATCATAGAAGCCATTCGTATAGCCGAGAAAAACACATCTGGTGAAATACGTGTGCATATCGAGAAGACCACCAAAATTGATGCCTATGAGCGTGCTTTGGAAGTGTTTCATATGCTTAAAATGGATAACACAAAACTTCAGAACGGCGTATTGATTTATGTAGCGGTTGAAGATCGTAATTTCGTGATTTTTGGTGACGATGGTATCAATACTGTTGTAGATAGCAACTTTTGGGATAGCACGAAGGACATCATTCAATCGCATTTCAAAAAAGGGAATTTTAAGCAAGGTCTTATCGAGGGCATTTTAAAAGCAGGAACACAGTTGGAAAAATTCTTTCCTTGGGAAACAGGTGATAAGAATGAACTTCCAGATACAATTTCAAAGGGGTGAAGAACCCCGCCCCCCTTTGACCTGCGGACATTTGATTCAACTTTTCTATTTTAATGAATAGAATTCATCGAATCTTCGATTTTCCCAAAGGGAAAATAATAAATTGGTAAAATTAAAAATTGTAGAGAGTAGTATGCAGTCTTCAGTAGGTAAAAAGAATGAATTCAAAAAAGCGAGCGTTTACAGACGCTTTCTTTTTATGGTATTGTTAACGCTCGGTTGTGTTCAGCTTGGGTTTTCTCAGTTTAAGATTCCTGAAAAGCCTGCAAAAACGGCAGAACAAACAAGCGTTTATGATTATTATCAATTGTTGTCAGCTGAAGAAAAGAGTAGTTTAGAACAAAAACTGATTAAGTATTCTGATACAACCTCAACTCAAATAGTTGTTGCCATTATCAGTTCTACCCAGGGTGAAAATATTAATTATCTAGGTGCTCAATGGGGAGAGAAATGGGGCATCGGACAAGCTGAAGAAGATAATGGCATCTTAATTATTCTGGCAAGAGACGACCGTAAAATCGCAATTAATACCGGTAATGGTGTGGAACATCTATTAACTGACGCGATGTCCAAGCGTATTATTGAGCTTGATATCATTCCCTACTTCAAACAAAACGATTATTACGGCGGACTCAATAGAGGCGCTGATGCTATTTTTGAAGTCATGACTGGTGAATATAAAGGGACTCGGCAATCGAATTCTAGTGATGGATTTCCGATTGGTTTCATCTTTTTGCTTTTTATAGTTTTCATTTTTATCATTATTTCCATTTCCAAAAAACGCGGTGGCGGAGGCAGTGGTGGGAAAAATTCTAGCGGTGGCTTTAGTATTTTAGATGCTATTATTTTGAGCAGCATGGGACGCAGTAATTCTGGCGGTGGTTTCGGTGGAAGCTCTGGTGGAGGTGGCTTCGGCGGAGGAGGCGGCTTTGGAGGTGGTTTTGGCGGAGGCGGCTTCGGAGGTGGAGGTGCTTCTGGGGGAT
>JBBSLN010000196.1:0-5087 GCA_038255205.1 Flavobacteriales bacterium | reverse complement strand
CTCTGAACTCTGAACTCTGAACTCCGAAACACCATGAAACACGTTCTCTACATTATAATGGCAGTTTTGCTGATGAATTGCGGCAACTCCAAGTCCTACACTAAACAGGAACAACAAGCATTTCAAGAACTCAAAGCTATGGTCGCGGCTCAAAACTTTGAGATAGAATCAGACTTTGCAAGACCTATGGTAACTACTGCATTTATGCAAGTGGCTAATACCAATATTTTAGGGCCAGGAAATTCTGCAAGCCAAATCGATATCAATAACAACTCAAACAAGTTTACGGTCAAAGGCGATACCATTAGTGGCTATTTTCCATATTTTGGCGAACAACAATTTGGTGGTGGATATCCTGGAACCAACCATCAGGGCATAGAATTCAAGGACGTCCCAGAAAACTATAAAATGACCGTCAACGATGATAAGCACACCGTCAACATCAATTTTATAATGGAAGACCAATACCGAAACAACGAACGGTATAATATCTACGTCACATTGTTTCCCAACAAACGAAGTACCATACAGATTAACTCTACGAACCGAACCTCCATACAGTACAGTGGTCAATTTAAAGCGTTGGAAAGCCAAAAGGAATGAGAGTTTAAATAGGAATCGCGCGCGGATAAGCTCAGTATCTATTAAATAGGAGAGAATCAATCTTGGTACTCGATTAATTCTATTTTACATAATATAAATTATAGGACATATATATTGTATTGTGATGTAGTGCTACTAAGCCAGTTGATGGCTATAATTCTACACAATGACAAACATGCGGGATACATTCGTTTACAATAGCTTATTCAGGACTTGGGTGATTAAACTATCAATCGGTATCATCTGATAACCAACAAATAAAAAAAAGGTGTCCAAAAAAACACCTTTTCTTAACAAAAAAAATACTATTATTTATCAAAAATACTTGAGAGCTTCCTCTTTTGGTCAACAAGCACTTCTCTGTTTCTTTCCAAAGAGCGTTCTGCTTTGGATAAATTGTCTTCGGCATTTTTGATTTTTTGTTTTCTGAACGCAAACTCTTCTTCAGTCATTTCATTTGCGGCTCTCGCTTTCTCAAAACCCTTCACAATAGTTGAAAGGCGATTTCTGCCATTGGTTATCTTTACTTCAGCTTCATTTAACTCCACTTCATGTCTTTTTATTTTTTCTCTCGCTTCAGCAGCTCTTGCCTGACCGAATTCACGCCCCTCTAAACCTTCTTTGTTTTTCCCATAAGCGTTACCATTATTCGATTTCTTTTTCATTTTTTCTTTCCCGTCATGGTCATCATTCATATAGCCGTCATCGTCGCTATGATCTTTCATAGATTTCATTTTGTCCTTGTGCTCTTCCTTGATCTCTTTAATCTCTTCCTTATGCGCTTCCTTAATTTGTTTCATTTCTGCCTTCTTCTCTTGCATATCTTCTTTCATTTCCTTTTTCTCCTCTTTGACTTCCCTATCCATTTTGCGCTCTTGCTTGTCAATTTTTTTCTTTACTTCTACCTTTTTCTCTTGGGCAAATGCATTTTGGTTCATGCTAAATGCGAATACAAAAAGTACTGCTATTAAAATTCTTATCTGTTTCATCTTATTTATTTTTAATTTATTATATACTATCTAACTCTTCCAAAGCATCCTCGAGTTCCTCAAGGTCTTGGTCCAATTCTTGAGAAGCTTCATCAATAGTAGTCTCTACAGCTTCAATCTCTTCTAGAGCCGCTTGGGTTTCTGAATCTTCTTTTTTGGTGTCCTTACACGATATTTGTCCAACTAAAAAAAGCAGAACAAAAAATTTTAATATTAACTTCATAATTTTTGTTTTAGGATTATACGTTTTAAAGTTACGCATTCTTATTCATTGTTTGGCAACCTTTTTTTGATTCAGGTTGTCTGGAATCTAAAGGAATTAATTGTATCTCAACAAATAGTGTTTTAATATCTTCTTGCAAAGCAATTTATATATAGGATAGGTATTTGCTTCATTGAGCTGTTTAATTGAATTAAAAGGTTCTAACCAAAAACAACAAATCCTTAACTATCGCTTGGTGTTATTTACAAAGTACATTTTCATGGCGCCTCTATTTTTGACTGCTATTTCTCCTCGGTATTCACAATCGAAAACATCTTTTACAAGTTCATAAGTATTTTCCCCAATATTTATTTTTCCTGGCTCAGACATGGTTTCCATTCTTGATGCAACATTAACGGTGTCTCCCCAAATATCATAGGCAAATTTTTTGGTGCCGACTACCCCTGCAACCACTGGCCCAGTATTAATGCCTATGCGGATGTCAAAAGTAAGTTCACTTGCTGATACATCTCTTTTTGTTTCGTCCACAAATGCAACAATTTCCATTGCGGCCAATATTATTCTTTTGGCATGATCTTCTGTTTTACAATGTAGTCCACCAGCACACATATACGCATCGCCTATGGTCTTGATTTTTTCCAAGCCATTTTGTTCTATAATGTCATCGAACTTTGAAAAGTAAAAGCTCACTGTTTCTACCAAAGCTTCTGGAGATAACGTTTCAGAATAATTGGTAAATCCTTTAAAATCGGTAAACAAAACCGACACGGCATCGTATTTTTTGGCTTTTACCGAACCGTATTCCTTTAATTCGGCGGCTGTTTCTTCTGGTAGTATATTAAGAAGCAACCTATCTGATCGATCTCGCTCTTTTTCAATAATCTGTTTTGTTTTTCTGATGAAGTTATTACGCCTATACAACCCAATGGCCAACAGTCCTATTAAAAACAAGGCAATCGCCGTAGCAACAGCAATATTGCGCAGATTTTTTCTTTTTTGTTTCTGTAAATCTACTTCTATTTGTTTTTGCGATACTTCATGATTAGTTCGCAAATCGCCCATCTGTTGCACGTTTTTTAAGTTGATCAAACTGTCGCGATAAACGATATATTCCTTATAATATTTGTAGGCCAACACGGAATCTCCTGACTGTTCGTAGAGTTCAGATATTTTTTGATTGGCATCTCCGATTTGTTCTTTGAGTCCATATTGTTTTGCGATGGTGAGACTTCTTTTTGAATAATCAATTGCGGTATGCCAGTCTCCTTTTTTTAAATAAATATCTGCCATAGAAATGAGATAAACACTGATTGGGTAATAGTCTTCAGATGCTTCTAACATACCGATGGCTTCATTGATGTTCTGTTCTGCCAAATCGTTTTTCCCTGTATTGGCATATACCATACCTAGATTGCCCAGATTGTATGCTTTTCCAACTGGATAGTTTTCTTTTTCAAAAATCTTACCTGATTCTTTGAAGTACACAAGCGCAGAATCGTATTCTCTGTTGTTGAGTAAGGCATCTCCAGCATTTAATATTGTTGATGCTAATGCTATTTTATCTTTACCGTTGTCTTTTCGTAGTGTGGCAATAGCTTTGTTATAGTAAAGCATTGCATTTTTATAATTATCAGTAATAGAATAAACACCAGCAATGGCACCATAGGCACTGCCCTCTATAGAAAATTTATTTATTTTTCTAGCAATTTCTGCGCACTTGAAAAAAGCCTCTATAGCTTCTTCCATATTGCCCATCAGTCTATGGGCACTTCCCTTTTGAAAATAACCTTTCGACAAATAATGATCTCTTCCCTGTTTCTCTGACAGCTGAATTAATTCTTCGGCATACTTTAGACTTCGTTGATTGTCGTTTACTTCATTGAACGATAAATCCGTGAGTAATTCTAATTTTGCATCGCCAGTAATCGTATTTGCTTGATAAATCTTATACAGATTATCGGCGATTTGTTGGTCCTGGGCAAAAACAGTCCCACAAAAAAAGAAAAAAAGACCCATTAGAGCGTAATAGGTCTTTCCATTGAACATCATAATTATTATTTAGGATTAATTTTCATTATTGGATCCTGAGTGAAAGTACCCTCTATTCCCTTTACAGTATATGTAATGCTGTAAGATTGTGTGTTGCCTGGAGGAAAATTACCAACCACAGCCTGCCAAGTCCCGTCAGATTGTTTTGTAGGATTAGTGCTGAACACATCATTCCCTTCATTTTCTGTAATCGCATTGATTTCAATGACATCTTCAGTCATTTTCCAAATCATAATATCCCCAGGGCTGACCAGAGTAATGGTGTTTTTGTCTGCGTCTTCGGTAATGGACGTAAAGCCGGAGTCATTTGCTAATGTTGGTGGATATGGGATCTGAGTTGTTGCACCAATGGTAAGGCTAATCTTGGTTGGAGTTGGTGGAGGTGGTGTTGGTCCGCACATAATTTTATTTTTTTAGGATTATAGTTAGTTTGAAAATTGTATGTTAAGGTAGGAAAATAAAGTTGATTGGAATGCATAATTTGTGTGAAACCAGTTAATTAGTGTCCCAATGTGTTTATATTTTTACCGAAGGCATATTTTAAAATAGTGTGAAGTGGGTACTTCCAAAAACCGAAATTGAGAAAGTAGATTTTTAATCGTGATAACTAATTTTCATAAAATAACTTACACCATTAAAAGGGTGCTTTATATTCAAAATAACGAGTAGTCCCCAAATCTCCTTCAGGGAAATATTTAAAACCAAGAAACCGAAACCATGTCATTTGACTGGGATGGTCTGAAGTAGAATACAACCTACAGGTACAGCCTTTATAAATAGAAGCTTTTTCTTTTAGTATGTTGCGCATTTCAAAGCTTAACTTTAGTGCATATTCCTCCATGTGATAACTTGCAATAAAGAACGTTTCATATTTTTTATCCTGAATTTTATAACCGCCTAAAATAGCAATGGGTTCATTGTTTGGTGTTTTCCATAATTTGGAATACCCATCTTCAATAGATAATTTCAGACGCCGTAATATGTTAGAAAGTGTGTCATTTAACAAACTTTTATTTTGTAAATTCCATTCACTTTCTGTTAACTTCCATGGGTTATCGAGAATATACATAATGTCCATTGTACTTATTTCATTGTGAAGTTCAGACATCATAATCACATAAAAGTTTAGAATTTTTCTACAGTAACCGAATTTGCAAATAGATAGTGTCAATAAGTTCAAACCCTTTAAACAAAAGAGGACTATAAAAATATTTTAATACAAT
>JBBSLN010000195.1:0-5111 GCA_038255205.1 Flavobacteriales bacterium | reverse complement strand
TGCGATACCTTCTCAAATTTTAGTGAATGACCTCAAACGTCTCGAAAATCTGATTCAGAATTTCGAGCTTAAAACCATTTTAATAGTCGGCGATTTATTTCACGCTGAAGTCAACAAAGATATAGAAACCTTTAAAGAATGGAAGCTTCAATTTAAACCCATCGAATGGCGACTTATCAAGGGCAATCACGACCGATTGAAATCGTCTGTTTACGAAGATTTGGGCATTGAAGTCAATAAAGACTATTATGAACGCTTACCATTCAGATTTGTACATGACGTCAATCATTGTGAAGACGATGTGTTTTGTATTTCTGGACACACACATCCAGGTGTTATAATAAAAGGGAGAGGTAAGCAAACAATAAAACTGCCCTGTTTTCAAGTATCTAATAAACAGTTGGTTCTGCCAGCTTTTAGTGAGTTCACTGGTTTGAACACCTCTCGTGATGCAAAAGAAACTATTTGCTATGCGTTTACCAAAACAAATCTATTTGAGATATAAAATATTGCTATTGCGCCCAAGTGCAATTTAATTTTATTCTATTTTTGTGTTTTTAAAACCAAGCAGAGATGAAAAATATTTTTAGAGCAATTTTAGCCGGTTGGGGTGCTAAAAAAATAGGTGGTGGAAAATGTGGTTGTATCGGCACCATCGTCGTATTTGTTATTTTATATTGGTTATTGGGTTATGTATTTAAGATTTTTTAATCGTCCTACCTCAAGAGTTCTGAACATTTTTAAGTAACCAATCTTCAATTTCTATATCCTTGTCTTTGGTATGCATTACAGCAATATTTCCTGTTGCTTCAAAGACGACAGCACGTATCTGGTCGCATTTCAATACATTTGCCTGACGAAGTTTAGATCGTAAATCATCTTCCGTCACTCGGCATTTTTTTAGATTGTCATGAAGTATTTTTTGTCCATCCATCAAAAGCATTGGTGGATTATCCACCATGGACCTGACAGTACTATATCTTCTCATCATGGCCAGTCCGAGTTGAAGGGAGTACATTATTGCCAAGCCAATAATTCCGTCCCATAAACTTACAGATTTGGACACCACAGTAGTGGCAATGATAGATCCAAGCGCCACCGTAATTGCAAAATCAAAGCTTGACATTTTAGAAAAACTTCTTTTACCTGCAATTCTTGTAAATATCAATGTGGCTATATAAATTCCAACGGCCGTAAGTGTAATGGCGAAGAAACTATCGAGACTGAAAGAAAACCATTTTTCCATAAGATTTTATTTTTAAGTTAGACATCAATGATTATGAGTCTTAAGTTACTAAAAATTGGTGAACAAATGATTATAATTGAATCTTGCCGAGGCATCAGATTGGAAATTCTTTTCTGTGGGAATGATAACTTTCATAAAAAACAGAAATAACCTCAAAAACCTGTAAAAATAAATATAAGAATGTGCATGGCTTATGATGTGTCAATCAACGAATTCAATCAATTAGTCTATAGCATTCCTAATTAACTTTAGAACAAATCAACACAATTTTTTCGTCCAGCATATCGGTTGTGAAGAACAGATACGACGTCCCTCCATCCTTTATTTTAAATGTATTTCGAATGTGTTGCACAGTTTCTGGAAAGTTACGGGTGGTGATATTGGCCTTTTGAATATTCAAGTTTTTTAGTGTCTGCTTATTGTAGGGTAGGACTTTAACAATCATAAAACGTCTTCCTGGGAAATCAATCAACTCTTCGTTTGTATATAAATGCGAATGTTTGTGAAGTTTACTTATATTTAATGTAGATGATACAGAATTGAATCCACCTGACTTCAGTATGGCCGAATTAGGTTCATAAAGATAGTTGAGAGGCAAGCTGTAGTTGATTTCGATCGCTGATTCATCAGAATAATTGAATTTGAACACCTCATTCATTTCAGATTTGAGATTGATGGCTTCAATTATGATTTCAGAATGATAACCCCTTTCAAGAATCCACAGTAGTTCCTTGACTTCATTATTAACGGCCACTATATGAATTCTCTTTACGTATTTCAATTCTTTGATTCCTGCAGAAATATCCAATAAAGGAGACGTTTTGATCATGATATTATTGGAATACCTAAAAAGTCCGTCCAATTCATCTGGAATATTGGGTAAGCAATCCTTTAAAAAGAACACTTTTCCTTTTACATCATGCCTTCGGGATGGATCGATATATATCCAATCATAAAACCTGTTTGAAGTCTTTAAAAACTCAATTCCATCGGCTGAAATTGTTTCAATATTTTCGGCTAGTAACTGTTTAAAGTTATGGCTAACGATTTCTGATAACTCGTTGTTAATTTCACAATGAGTGACCTTTTCAAAATGTTTGGAAAAGTAAAAACTATCAACACCAAATCCTCCTGTGAGGTCTATAATTGAAGTTCCTGAAATGAGCGACGCTTTATAGACTGCAGTAATTTCAGAAGAAGTCTGTTCAATATTGAGTTTGTTGGGATAATATATGTTTGCATGGTGAAACCAAGTTGGGAGTTTTTTTTGGCACCGTTTTTTGGACTCCAACTGTTCGATAAGTTCTTTAATATCAATACCATCAAAGGTAAATCCTTTTAATACTAACGTTGTAATGTCAGCATTCAAATTGTATTGTATGAAATGTTGGCTGTCAGTATTTAGCAAACTTGTGTTCAAGCCAAGTTATAGGTCTTTGGTAAGATGCTTCACGATTTTATATTCAGAAAGAAATTCCTTCGAAATCACTTTAATCGTTGTATAAACTGGAACGGCGAGAATCATACCTGCAATACCAAATGTCAATCCTCCAATAATGATGACAATGAAAATTTCGAGAGGATGGGATTTGACGCTTTGGCTAAAAATAAAAGGTTGGGAAATCAAATTGTCCAGTAGTTGTACTAAACCAACGCCAATTAAAACCTTAGATAAAAGCGGTAATAGTTCAGATGAAAAATCGGCCCCCAAATTATTGGACACAACAACTAATACAATCACTGCGCCACCTATTAAAGGGCCCAAATATGGGACAATATTGAGAAATCCACATATAAGGGCAATTGCGACAGGATTTTTTACATCTAAATATATAAGCATTAAAAAATAAAGCCCGGAAACAATCATTGTTTGTAGAAAAAGTCCAATAAAATATCTAGATAGAAGGCTTTTGATTTTTTCAAGTACGATTAAGAATTTGTGTTCTTTTCCAACTGCAGCGAACGACGTCACGGTCTTGGTGACTATTCTGTCATCCCGTAATAAGAAAAAAGAGATAAACAATACCGCAAACAAACCGACGACTAAATCGCCAATATTACTGAAAAAAACCTCCATAAAGCTGGCGACGATTTCTGTATCAAAATTTTTAACAAAATCAGTTCTTTTAATAGCTTCTACAATATCTATTTTTTCAACTCCAATGTATTCACTCGCTTGGATATTAAGTTCATTAAGATCTTGTTTAACCCGGTCGAAGTCAATCTCTGAAATATTCTTACTCTGTTCTACAATAATTGGAAAAAAAGTCCTAATTATAAAAGTAATTAAGCCTATCACCAACAGCAATGTAGTAATTGACGCCAAAGTTCTTCCGAATCTTAACCGATTTGCTAAAAACACAACGACTGGGCGAAAAATTAATCCTATAACGCTTGCAATAAAAATATAAAGAAGCACTGATCTAATGACAAACAAAAAATACAGAAGTATGGCAATACCAGAAAGTACGGCAATCGCCTTAACTATTCCTCTGGAAATTTTGTTTGAATTCATGGGATAAATATACTGTAATATGTTATAACTTTTACCAACTTATTAATTGGAATGTATTTATTTTTCCATATAAATTCCAGTTAGCTGATATAAGGCAATTGAAGCGGCCTGTACCACATTCATACTGCTGTTTTTGCCGTACATATTGATGTGGCAAATGATATCAGAAACATTTAAAATAGAATCAGGGATACCTAAATTTTCATCACCAATAATAAGTGCTACCTTTTGATTTTTGCTAAATTTTAAATCTTGGATCAGTATGCTATTTGATGTGATTTCCAATGCTATGATGAGATAATTGCGAGTTTTCAAATCTTTAACCAGTTCTAAAGTATTCCTGTGGATTTCATAGTCGACAAATTTTTCAGTCGCTCTTGAGGTTTTGGTCATACGCCGCCCGAGCGAAATGTGTTCGCCACACAGCATTAAACTTTCAATACCAAAAGCATCTGCTGTCCTGAAAAGACTGCCAATATTGGGCGCTTTGGAAACATTATCGCAGACCAAAACAATGGGAAAATTTTGTTTTTGAAAGGATGAATTATAGTGGTTAGTTTGCATTGGAATACTTTATTTTGCAATCAATGCTCGAAAGCATACTTAACAATATTAGCTCCCATTTTTAAAGCTTTTTCGCGTAATTCTATTGGGTCATTGTGCACTTCTGAATCTTCCCAACCATTGCCTAAATCACTTTCATAGGTGAAGAGTATCACCAATCGTCCTTCATGAAAAATTCCAAAAGCCTGTGGTCGTTTACCATCGTGTACATGAATTTTTGGCAAACCTTCAGGAAATTTATAAGCTATGTTGAAGATTTCGTGAGTTTTTGGAATTTCTATTAATTCTGTATTTGGAAATACTTTTTTGAGTTCTTTGGTGATATAAGGTTGCAAACCATAGTTGTCATCGATGTGTAAAAATCCACCTGATAATAGATAATTTCTCAAATTTTCGGCATCTTCAGGGCTAAAAAATACATTCCCGTGGCCAGTCATATGAAGCAATGGATACTGAAAGATATCAGCGCTACCAGTCTCCACAACTTCAGGTTTTGGATTGATTTTAGTAGCGATGTTACTGTTACAAAATGCAATCAGATTTGGCAATGAGGTTGGATTCCCATACCAATCGCCGCCACCTTTATATTTAAGCACTGCAATGTCTTGTCCATATATAGGACCTGTCATAAACATGCTAAAAACAAATAGGACTGTAAGAAATCTGTAGTTCATCGTACTAAATATCATCAATCTGTCACAACGTAGATCTCGTCAAAAATAAAAATAATACACATGAAATTTCTATTTATAGCGTTAATTGTTTTGTTAACATCTGTTGAGCCCG
>JBBSLN010000194.1:0-5119 GCA_038255205.1 Flavobacteriales bacterium | reverse complement strand
TCTGTCATTTCTTTCAGTAAAATTAAAAGTACGAGCCTCGTCAAATTCAAACCCTATCCTTTTCTCCAGTTCTTTCTTAAAACCTTCTACTGTCATTGTATCAACCGTATATTTAAGCCTGGATTGCTTTCTATCTTCCCGATTCCCAAAATCGCGTTGTACTGTTAGAATTTCATAGATCGCTTTCAACGTTTTCTCTTCGCTATCCACAAAACCAATGATAGAGCCTAACCGTGCATAGGTGTTTGGATTTCCGTGCGTTGTTGCCAGTCCTCCACCAATGGCAATATTAAACCCTTTAAGCTCATCATTTTCTATGATTGCAATGAGTCCAACATCATTTGTAAATACGTCTACATCATTAGTTGGCGGAATGGCTATGGCTATTTTGAATTTTCTTGGTAAATAACGCTCTTCGTATAATGGATCGACTTCCGCAGACCTCTCATAAATTTTTTCCCCATCAATAAATACTTCGTAATAGGCTTGCGTTTTGGGTAACAATAACGTTGAAATTTTGTCTGCATATTCATAAACCTGTTTGTGAATAGCAGATACTTGTGGATGCGAACTGACAATGACATTCCTATTAACATCGCCACAGGCAGCGATAGAGTCCAATTTTGCTGTATTGAAAGCTTTTATCGTCGGTCTTAACTGATGTTTTAACAATCCATGCAATTGCAAGGTTTGCCGTGTTGTTATTTTAAGGGTTCCCGTGCCGTATTGCTCTGAAATTTCATGAGTGGCCAGCCATTGTTCAGCAGTAATGCCGCCTCCAGGAATTCGCAAACGAATCATGAAAGAATACAGTTTGTCCAATTTTTTCAATGCACGTTCATCTCTACGGTCGCGATTATCTTGGACATACATACCATGAAACTTTATAAGCGTTTCGTCATCAGATCTCACGGTTCCTGTATGAGTGTCTAAATCAATACTTTCGATTAAAGTGCCTCGTAAACCGTCACTATTTGTTTTAATTTTTTCTATTGGTGATAATTTTTTGCTCATGATAGTTGTTTTTTAGTACACATCTTTGTGATAATTCCCATTAGTCTCCAGATCTTCCAAAATTTGTTTTGCTGCGTCAATCGTAATTTTTCTTTGAGTTGCTATGGCTTCAATAATTGCAGTTTCCACATCATGGCTCATGGGCGTTTTTTGTCCACATATATAGATGCTTGCGCCATTTTCTATCCAGTCATTTAGTTCTTTTGCGTTCTCTTTTATTCGGTCTTGAACATAAATTTTTTCTTTTTGATCTCTTGAGAATGCTGTACTTAATTTCGTTAATACGCCTGTAGCCAACCATTCCTGAATTTCGGTTTGATAATAAAAATCATCTACAAAATGCTGTTCTCCGAAAAACAACCAGTTTTTTCCAGTCGCGCCAGTCACATCGCGATGCGCAAGAAACCCGCGAAAAGGAGCAATCCCTGTGCCTGGCCCGATTAAAATTATATCTGAATCGTCTGCTGGCAATCGGAAGTTTTGGTTTTTATGAATGTAAAACTCAAGTTCGGTATCAATAGGATAATCTGTCAGGAATTGAGACGCCAAGCCTGTTTTTTCTTTTTCCCTGACCAAAAACTTGTGAAGATTTACAGTGAGATGAATTTCGCCTTCATGTGCTTCAGGGGAAGATGAAATGGAATACAATCTTGGAGCGATAGGCAGTAATTGCTTTAATACCTGTTCGATTACTATATGTTTTGGCCTTTTTACTAATTGGAGTATATCTATCAAGTCTTCTTTATCGGAATTAATAGTAAATTCGGAAGGCAATTGAGATAGAAGACGTTTGTTTAATCCTTTGATATTTGATTGTGCCAACCATTCTTCCAGCGTACGACTTTGACCTTTTTGCTCATATATCCTTGAGGCCTTTTCTTCAAAATAATTCAAGATAAAATCGACGTCTGCTTTTCTGTTTTTTGGAATGATTCCCAATGCATCTCCCGGTTCATATAAAACGTCCTCATCTGATTGTATCTCAATATGATAGGTTTCTTTATTCGACCCGATATCGTTAAGCACTACTTTATGGCTAATCTTGCCTCTATAATTCCTTTTTTTAGATTCTGAACGCCTAGAGGCTTCTGTCGCGTTAACTATTTGGATGATACCATCTTTAGTATTAAAAAGCGTTTGGAGTTGCTGCTCCCATTCAACGACAGTTTCAACAAAATCTACATCTGCTTTAACCAATGGCAATAAGCGTTTAGCACCTTTTTCCAAAAGAACTGTTTCCAATAAAATCCCAGCATTACAGAACAATGGGTAAGCGGAATCCCCCAAGCCCAAAACTGCAAAAGAAAGAGCACTTAAATCTGTAGTTGACACATTCAATTTCTCGTAAAAATTGACGGCATTTTGCGGAAACTCTCCATCACCTTGTGTGCTTATAACAAACAGTACCAAACTTTCTTTCTGAAGTTTTTCAATATCAAACTGAAAAATATCAACCGATTTTGCTTGTGTTTTGTTCTTTTTGAATCCAGCCAGTAATTGGGAAGCAACCCTTTTTGAGTTTCCTGTTTCTGTTCCATACAGAATAAGCGGTTTTACTTTGGTCGTAATCGTATCTTCCTTTATAGAATCAATAATTGTTGAATTATGACTGTTTAAAAACCCAGCCAAATAACCTTTAGTCCAAATAATTTCATCTTTGGATGCATCTTGCACCAATTGATGCAAGAGCGATAGTTTCGTTTCAGATAGCATGTTCGTAGATTGTTTTATGAGTATCAAAATAGGATTCTGAATTTTTGGATTCTTTGAACCACTGGTATTTTTCATGAAGATTTACAACACTCCCCACTATGATCAAAGTGGGAACAAAAGCGAATTCAGGTAGTTTGTTTTTTGAAAGTGAAGCAAACGAAAATACTTCGGTACTTTGGTAGGGTGTTGTCGCTTGCTGTATCACTGCCAAACCTTTGTGGAGATCCACATGATGTATCAAAAAATGATTGGCTAAACTAGTGAGGTTTTTTCCTGACATATAAAAGACTAAAGTGTCTTCTGTCTCTGCCCAATCCTTCCATTGCTTTTGTTTTATGGTTTCGACATTATATAAAGTCAAAAACCGAACCGCCCGAGAATGTCCTCTCGCAGTTAAAGGAATTGCAGAATACGCTGCCGCGCCAAAAGCAGCCGAAATCCCAGGTATGATTTCATAACTGATATTGTATTTTCTTAAGACTTCCAATTCATCCAAAACATTTGAAAAGAGAGAAGCATCCCCGCCTTTTAAACGCAGTACCAATTTGTTTTGAAGCGCGTACTTCACCATCAATCCATTGATGTCTTCTTGCGGGGTATGGATGCCTTTTGAACATTGTTTCCCAACGTAAATGATCAATGCATCCCCCCTGGCATTGTCTTCAATTAATAAGGGGGAAACGAGTCTGTCTGTTAATATGACATCTGCTGATTGCAGATACTTAAGGGCTTTTACACTTATTAAATCGGGATCACCAGGGCCTGCTCCCGCCAAAATTACCTTTCCTTTATTTAGTTTCATTGTATTGTTTTTTCGTTAATTTTTAAAATAAACCTTCCGTTGAAAGATAGCGTTCGCCAGTGTCATAATTGAAGGTCAGTATCTTGGCATCATCCGGTAGCGTCTTAACTTTTTTAGCTACAGCAGCAAGGGAAGCGCCAGTTGATATACCAACCAAAATGCCTTCTTTTTTAGCGGATAGACGCGTATATTCATAGGCGTCTTCTTTTGATACTTTAATGACCTCATCAATGAGTTCTGAATGGTAATTTTTGGGTACAAAGCCTGCTCCAATTCCTTGAAGCGGATGCGGTCCCGGGTCGCCTCCACTTAAAACCGGAGACAATTCGGGTTCCACTGCAATTATTTTTATAGTTGGGAATTTTTGCTTTAAAACGGATGCGACACCTGTAATATGTCCGCCTGTTCCAACTCCTGTAATCACATAATCCAATCCTTCAGGAAAGTCAGCAATGATTTCTTGTCCTGTAGTGTCCTCATGTACTTTAATATTTGCCGGGTTTTCAAACTGTTGTGGCGACCAAGCGTTTGGAATTTCCTTAACGAGTTCAGCTGCTTTCTCTATAGCCCCTTTCATTCCCTTTTCACGAGGGGTCAATTCAAACTGGGCACCATATATTTCCATTAATTTGCGTCGCTCCAAACTCATGGATTCTGGCATTACTAAAATTACTTTGTACCCTTTGACAGCCGCAACCAATGCCAAACCTATCCCCGTGTTTCCTGATGTGGGTTCAATAATTACACTATCCGGTTTTAACAATCCCTTTGTTTCAGCATCTTCTATCATAGCTAATGCGATTCTATCCTTTATACTACTTCCTGGATTATTTTTCTCCAGTTTTATCCATACATTTTTAGCCGTGCCAAAAAGTTTGTTGATTTTTACTACGGGAGTATTTCCAATAGTTTCTAAAATTGTGTTTGCTTTCATCTTACTGTTTTTTTAATTTATACTGGATTAATGAAAAACTCTAAATGCTAAAATGTATAGCTTCTGGAAATTTCCTTTTACTTTTTATAACTATTTCACTTTTATGAAAAACGACAGATTGTGGTGGTACGGAATTGGTAATCCACACATTCCCCCCTATTATTGAGCCTTTACCAATAGTTGTCTTTTCACCGAGAATGGTAGCGTTTGAATAGATGATGACGTCATCCTCTATTGTGGGATGCCTTTTTGCTTTTGCAGTGTTCTTGTCTACGCTTAAAGCTCCCAAAGTGACCCCTTGATAGATTTTTACATTGTTTCCTACGATGGTCGTTTCACCTATTACGATGCCTGTGCCATGATCAATAAAGAATTGTTTTCCGATGGAGGCGGATGGATGAATATCGATTCCCGTTTTACTGTGCGCATACTCTGTCATTAATCTAGGAAGTAACTGAACCCCATTTTTGGATAACTCATGTGCCAATCTATAAACCACAATTGCAAAAAAACCTGGATATGCCAATATCACCTCGCTTTTTGATTTCGCCGCAGGATCGAATTCCAAAATTGCTTTCAAATCCCCTAAAAGCAACTGATGGATTTTAAATAGGCCTTTAAAAAACGCTTCGACCGTTTCGTCAATGTTGATATGG
>JBBSLN010000193.1:0-5120 GCA_038255205.1 Flavobacteriales bacterium | reverse complement strand
CTACCTACTTTTTCAACGCTGTTAATTCCGCAATCTTGCAGATGACTTCTGTGGCTTTCATCATGCTTTCCACAGGTACATATTCATAACGACCATGAAAATTGTGTCCGCCAGCAAAAATGTTTGGGCATGGCAATCCCATATAGCTTAACTGCGCGCCATCGGTTCCACCACGTATCGGTTTTATTAGTGGTTTGACGCCCACTTGTTTCATAGCCTCTTCAGCGATATCGACAATATGCATAACAGGTTTAATCTTTTCCTTCATATTGAAATATTGGTCTTTAATTTCAATAGCAATGACTTCCCGTTCATATTGTGAATTAATTTCATCTGCCAAGTTTTGCATCATCATCTTACGTGCTTCAAAGTGCTTCTTGTCATGATCGCGAATGATATAACTTAAAACGGTTTCTTCCACTTTTCCTTCAACACTCGAAAGATGGAAAAACCCCTGATAATCTTCTGTATGTTCTGGAGTTTCCAATTGTGGTAACGAATTAATGTATTCGGTGGCAATGTACATGGAGTTGACCATTTTACCTTTAGCATAGCCAGGATGGACACTTTTTCCTTTGACTTTTACAATGGCGCTTGCTGCGTTAAAATTCTCATATTCTAATTCGCCTAGTTGGCTACCATCCATCGTATAAGCCCATTCGGCACCAAATTTTTCAATATCAAATTTATGGGCACCACGACCAATCTCTTCATCAGGAGTAAAACAGATTCTAATTGTTCCATGTTTGATTTCAGGGTGCTGAATAAGATATTCCATGGCTGTAACTATTTCAGTAATTCCAGCTTTATCATCAGCTCCCAAAAGTGTGGTGCCATCAGTGGTAATTAATGTTTGTCCTTTGTATAGTAACAAGTCATCAAATAAGTCTGGTGAAAGCACAATGTCTTCAGCTTCATTGAGAATAATATCCTTTCCGTCATATTTTTCAATGATTTGAGGATTGACGTTCGCACCTGTAAAATCAGGCGTCGTATCAAAATGGGAGACAAATCCGATGGTTGGAACCTCATGATCAACATTACTTGGCAATGTTGCCATCACATAGGAATTGTCATCAATCGATACGTCCTCCATTCCAATGGAAATCAGCTCTTTGGTTAAAGACCGAGCTAAATCCCATTGTTTTTCAGTACTTGGGGTGGTGTCAGATTTTGGATCTGATTCGGTATCAACGGTTACGTAACCTATAAAACGATTTATGATGTGTTGTTTATCTAGCATTTGATGGTGTTTTCATGCTCAAAAGTACTATTATTTTCATTATTCAAATAAGAATTGGGACCAAATTTTACATCTTAAAAAATACATTTTGAACAATGCTTAAAATTTGAATTAATTCAATAAAAAAGATTAAAACTATTAAAAAAATAAGTGATAATTTGTTTAAAAAATTGAATTTAACTTATATTTACGCCAACTATAAAACCAATATAATTATGAAAAACTATTTTTTATTGGCATTGATTTTCTTTGGATTTTCAATGCTAAGTACAGCACAAGTTTCTGGAGTTGTTTCAGACGACTCAAATCAACCCTTACCAGGAGTATCAATTGTTATCAAAAACACATCCACTGGTGTAACATCCGATTTTGATGGAAAATATAACATTTCCGCTGCTGTTGGAGACATATTGGTGTTTTCATATGTAGGTTTTGATACCCAAGAAATCAAAGTTACCGGTTCCAAATTAAATGTCACAATGAAATCTGGAGTGGCTTTGGACGAAGTCGTGCTTTTGGGTTCAAGAGCGCCTGGCCGTGCTGCAATCGATAGTTCAGTACCTATTGATGTTATCGATATAAGTGAATTGACGACCTCTGGGCCACAAGTTAATTTAAATCAAATTTTAAATTATGTAGCACCTTCATTCACGTCAAATACTCAAACTATTTCTGATGGGACTGACCATATAGATCCAGCATCGTTACGTGGATTGGGACCTGATCAAGTTTTAGTATTGATTAACGGTAAAAGACGTCACAATTCTTCATTGGTGAATGTCAATGGAACGTTCGGTAGAGGAAGTGTCGGCACTGATTTAAATGCGATTCCAGCTGCGGCAATAAAAAGAGTTGAAGTATTGCGTGACGGAGCAGCGGCTCAATATGGTAGTGATGCCATTGCAGGAGTTATCAACATCATTTTAAATGAGAATGTAAATGAGCTTTCTATTAATGTGACTACTGGTGCTAATTTTGCTAAGAACGCCAATGATCAAACAGGTGGTGTAGATGGTGCAACAACCAATATCAGTGCTAATTATGGATTGCCGCTTGGAGAAAAAGGTGGGTTTATCAATTTTACTGGCGATTTTGATTATAGAGATGACTACAGCAGAATGAAAGAATGGGAAGGAACAATATTTAACCTTTACAATACGGTTGAAAGATTCGCTGAAAACGATGGCTATAATTTGTCCAATTTATTGGATGATGATGTGGATGATGTCAATCTTTATGCTGGTCGAGCAGGAATTATTCCTGAAGGTAGCAATCTGTCAAAATCTGAATTGCGAACCATATTAAAGGCTGATAATACCGCTGGGGAGTTAGCCGCAAGAGGTCAGGAACGTAGCGATTTTAATATGAGGGTTGGTCAATCTGCATTGAGAGGAGGTCGCTTTTTCGCTAATTTTTCATTACCATTGGATGAAAACGGAACGGAATTGTATTCTTTTGCAGGTATGAGTTCTCGAACAGGAAATTCGGCAGGTTTTTATAGGCTTCCCAACCAAAGTAGAACCTATACACCTGCCTACGCTAATGGATTCTTGCCAGAAATTAATTCTAATATTAAGGACAAATCCCTGTCTGTTGGGATTAGAGGAAAAATATCGGACTGGAATGTCGATTTGAGCAATACGTATGGTATTAACGCTTTTTTATATACAATTGGCAATACCTTTAATGCATCGCTTCAAAATGCGTCTCCAACGACTTTTGATGCCGGAGGATTTAACTTTTCTCAAAATACAACCAATTTGGATGTGTCAAAATTTTATGAATACATTTTCAGTGGTTTAAACATCGCTTTTGGTGCGGAATATCGACTTGAAAACTATCAAATTGAAGCTGGCGAACAAGCTTCATATGCACAATATACTGCTGCTGGACAAGAGATTACTTTAGCGAGTCAAAGCCCTTCACGCGACTTTTTTGGAGCTGCAAGACCTGGAGGCTCTCAAGTTTTTCCAGGATTTAGCCCAAAAAACGAACTTTCAAGGGGTCGAAACAGTATAGCAGGATATGCAGATTTTGAAGCGGATTTAACGGAATCTTTCTTATTGAGTTTTGCTACGCGTTTTGAAAACTATTCTGATTTCGGTTCTACAATTAATTTTAAGTTGGCCAGTTTGTACAAAGTCACTGATAACTTCAATATTAGAGGAGCTGTAAATACTGGGTTTAGAGCGCCATCATTACATCAGTTGAATTTTAATTCTACGTCAACAATCTTCGACCAGCAAGGGAATCCACAAGAGGTAGGTACTTTTGCAAACGATAGCAGGGCTGCCAGTTTATTGGGAATTCCTCAACTTAAAGAAGAAACGTCTCGTAGTATTAGTTTGGGTATCACTGCTAAAATACCTTCAGCTAATATCAGTTTCACGGTGGATGGTTATTTTGTGGGAATTGATGATAGAGTCGTTTATACTGGTCAATTTGCTCCTAAAAGGGATTCAGATGGCGTACCTATAGATGCGGCTAATGCTGAATTGGCTAACTTATTAAGACAAGCAAATGCAACAGCAGCCTCCTTTTTTGCCAATGCTATTGATACTGAATCTAAAGGAATCGACCTTGTAGTAACTCACAGGGCAAACCTTACAAGTGAAATGCGCTTAAAGTCAGATTTAGCAGCAACATTTTCTCAGACGCGTCAGGTTGGGGGAATTAACTCTTCTCAAGTCTTACAAGATGCTGGACAGGTTGGAGTCTATTTTCCTGAAGAATCTAGAGTCTATCTTGAAGAAGCAGTACCAAGAACAAAAATAAATCTATCCAATTCATTGAATGTCAACAAGTGGAATGTGTTTTTAAGAAATGTTTACTTTGGAAAAGTAACCGAAGCAACAAACAATGTTCAGTTGCAACAAGAATTTTCAAGCAAAATAGTTACTGATTTGTCTGTGGGCTATAAGGCTTCTGAAAGTTTTACGGTAACAATAGGAGCAAATAATTTATTGGATATCTACCCTGATAGAGCTGATCAAGATTTGGATCCAACTGCAGAAGGCGATCAAAATAACAGAAGCGATGGTCGATTTGATTGGTCAAGAAGAGCACAGCAGTTTGGTATAGGAGGACGCTTCTTATTCGCTCGATTGAGTTTTAACATCAAATAATTACCGATTATATTTATCAAAAATTGAGGCTGCCTTTTTTGGTAGCCTTTTTTTATTATGCTTAATTTTACCAACTATCAAATCCTATTATGTATAAACTAGTCCTCCGACCTCTCTTATTCTGCTTTGACCCAGAAAAAGTACATCACTTCACGTTTACAATGATTCGGATTGTATGTCAGATTCCTGGCATGTCGTTGGTCTTTAAATCTAGGTATTTTGTTGAGGATAAGCGTTTGGAACGACAACTTTTTGGTTTGACATTTAATAACCCTGTTGGTTTGGCAGCAGGCTTCGATAAGGATGCCAAATTGTATAACGAATTGAGCAATTTTGGTTTCGGTTTTATAGAGATAGGTACATTAACTCCCAAACCGCAAGAGGGCAACACTAAAAAGCGTTTATTCAGATTGAAAGATGACAAAGCAATTATCAACCGAATGGGTTTTAATAATGGAGGTGTTATGGACGCGGTTGAACGACTGAAGGTCAACAAAGGAGTGCTAATCGGAGGTAATATTGGAAAAAATAAATTGACACCAAACGAAGATGCAGTTGAAGATTACAAAATCTGCTTCAATGCCTTATTTGATCATGTCGATTATTTTGTTGTGAATGTAAGTTCACCAAATACACCAAATTTGCGTGCATTACAAGATAAAGAACCCTTGACAAAACTTCTCAAAGATTTAAAAGTTGAAAATTCCAAATATGTAGCACCAAAACCTATTTTACTTAAAATAGCTCCTGAT
>JBBSLN010000192.1:0-5126 GCA_038255205.1 Flavobacteriales bacterium | reverse complement strand
TGTCAGGTCTTTTGTCAGATTGAGGTTTGCGTTAGCGATTGAACGGCCTGTTTGAGCTCTCCCGACTTTTCGTCGGGAAGCGAGTAGTGAAAGCGCGACCCTTGTGGTAACGCCATAATTACTTTTGTTATAATTAAAACTTTGTTATAATTAAAACTTTTGAGCACATTTAAACCTACAAGGTTTTGAAAACCTTGCAGGTTAGTTGAAATTGGTTGAATTTACATTTTCAATAATTGCCGCATATCCTTGCCCAACACCAATACACATGGTAATCAGTGCGTATTTTTTTCCTGTTTCCTTCAATTCTAAAGCTGCAGAATAGGCAAGTCGTGTTCCTGTGACGCCGAGTGGGTGACCAATGGCAATTGAACCTCCATTTGGGTTTAATCTTGGGTCGTCATCTGCCAATCCCCAAGCTCTAGTGCATGCCAAAGCTTGCGCCGCAAAGGCTTCATTGAGTTCAATGATGTCCATATCCTCCATGGTTAATCCAGCTTTTTCCAGGGCTTTATTAGATGCTTCAACTGGTCCGATGCCCATAATTCTTGGTTCAACACCAACGACTGCTGAACTTACGATTCGTGCCAATGGTTTTAGATTGTATTTTTTTACTGCATCTTCAGAAGCAATAATTGTTGCGGCTGCGCCATCATTTAATCCTGATGAGTTTCCTGCTGTGACACTTCCTCCTTCGGCTTTGAATGCACCTCTTAATTTAGCCAATACTTCCATTGATGTGTTTGGTTTGACAAATTCATCTTCTGAAAACTGGATTGGGTCTTTTTTACGTTGTGGAATTTCAACAGTCATTATTTCTTTGGCAAGTCGTCCGTTTTCTTGTGCTTTAGATGCTTTCATTTGGCTGCAATGCGCAAATTTATCTTGGTCTTCACGTGAGATATTGTATTTTTCTACAAGGTTTTCGGCGGTTTGTCCCATGCCATCTGTTCCATAAAGTTTTTGCATTTTTGGATTGACAAATCGCCACCCAAAACTGGAATCGTACATTTTTGCATCTGTACCAAACGCACTTGAAGGTTTTGCAACGACGTATGGTCCGCGTGTCATATTTTCCACACCACCTGCGATAAAAATATCGCCATCACCTGCTTTTAGTGCTCGATTTGCATGAATGATGGCAGATAAACCAGAACTGCATAAACGGTTGACGGTTTCGCCTGGTACGCTAAATGGCAGACCTGCTAACAATGATGCCATTCTTGCGACGTTACGATTGTCTTCTCCTGCTTGATTTGCGCAACCTAAAATGACATCGTCATAAGATTCTTTTGGAATGTTTGGATTTCGCTTTACAAGTTCTTTGATGACCAAAGCTGCTAAATCGTCTGTACGAACAGTTGATAATGCGCCTTGATAGCTTCCTATTGGTGTTCTTATTCCGTCTATGATGTATGCTTCCATAATCCTATCCCTAACCCTTTCCAAAGGAAAGGGAATTTGTTTTTAGATTTTATTCTTTAGTTAAATATCATTGTTTTCAGACCTACAAGGTTTTGGAAACCTTGCAGGTAGGTTTTAGAAACCTTGCAGGTCGTGTGTTGCTTTTTAATCAATTTATCAATTCTGAAAATGTATCTCCTTGTCGTAAGTCTCCAGTTTTGTAACCCTTCATGAACCAATATTTACGTTGTTCAGAGGTTCCATGTGTAAAACTATCAGGTCTTACACTGCCTTGGGTTCTTTTTTGAATCGCATCGTCTCCAACCGCATTTGCAGCACTCAATGCTTCGTCAATATCTCCAGCTTCTAGGTAATCTTGATTATGATACGCCCAAACGCCTGCATAGAAATCTGCCTGAAGTTCTTGGGCAACTGATAATTCATTCGCCCTAGTTTGATTGGTCTGCTGTTGCATTTGTCTTACTTTATTGGAAGTGCCCAAAAGTGTTTGAATGTGATGGCCAATTTCGTGAGCCGTGACATATGCAATGGCGAAGTCGCCGCCTTGAGCACCAAAACGGGTTTTCAATTCGTCAAAAAACGTCAAGTCCATGTACAATTTTTGGTCTGCTGGACAATAAAAAGGTCCAGACGCCGCAGTTGCATTTCCACACCCACTTCTTACTGCGTCATAAAACAGCACAAAGGTGGGTTCTTTATAATCTCCAAGATTATTTTCCCTAAAAATTTGGTTCCAAACATCTTCAGTATCCGCGAGAATAGTGCCCATAAATTCACCTATTTCCTTTTCTTGTGATGTTAATTCCCTTTGTTCGCCGGAGGAAGTTGCCGACTGGGATTGGTTTACCTGCTCAAGAATAGGCGCTAAATTTTGACCAGTTTCACCTCCAAATATTTGCAATAATATGACTACTACTGCGATGATGCCACCACCGGCAGCCAACTTTCCTTTTCCGCTCATTCCGCGACGGTCATCTAAATTACCACTTTGTCTTCTACCTTGCCATTTCATAATTAAAAGATTTTTTATTGTTATTATTTATTATAAAAGTAGATAATTTATTCTTCCCATTCTTTATTTGTTCGGTAAACTACGCCTTTGAACAAAGCTACCAATTCGTCTCCTCTTTTTACCTCGATAATGTTGAAGCCCAATTTGTTGTTCACTTTTTCAATGACCGATTCAGCTACAATATAGTCGCCTTCATTCAATGCTTCGATGTGATTGATACTTGTTTCAATAGAAACGGCATATTTGCCATGCGTATTTGCTGCAAAACCAAAAGCGGTGTCTGCCAATGAATAACTGATTCCTCCATGGGCTTTATTCATACTGTTGAGCATGTCTTGTCTGATGGTCATAGCAACTTTACAATGGCCTATTTTGCATTCTAAAATTTCGATACCGAGCCATTTGCTATAGGAATCTTGCGATAACATTTTATAAGGAATGAGGTGTCCGCTTAAAGGCATTAGGTATTTGGGATTAGGGATTAGTTATTTGCTTTTCTTTCTAAAATCTTCTTTCTTAAGGCAGACAACATTTTTGTTAGTTCTGATATCAATTTTCTGTTTTCTTCATCTTGTTCAAAATTAATATAAAATCTTCTTCGCGATTTTGTACTGCAGCTCACGCATTCGTTTGAACTATATATGGCATGTTAATGTGCTTTACAAATTGTGCGTCAGAACCAGGATAGCCTTCTGCAATATTTAACGCTATTGAATCTGAAGCTCTTCTAAACTGCGATGATAAGGCGTAAAGTTCATGATTTGGAAATTTTTTCACTAAAACATCCACAATTTCACCAAAGTCCATGGCTTTTTGATAAACCTGTAAATCTTCAAACTTAAAATGATAGTTACTATTCATACTACTCCCTAATAACTAATTCCTAATGCCATTTTCAAAAAACCTCAAACCATTTTTAGCCATTCTCCGCAATAACGGACTACATCTGTATCTCTCTTCATGATACTCATCATACAATGCATCCATTTTTGTTACGCACCAATCGATTCCTTTTTCGTCCGCCCAAGCCAATAATCCTTTTGGATAATTGACACCTTTGGTCATGGCGTTGTCAATGTCTTTTGCTGACGCAACATTCCAGAATAGAGCGTCGGCTGCTTCGTTGATGAGCATGACCAAAACACGGTCGAAGATTTGTTGGGACAATTCATCGTTTGGTTGCTTCTCTCCCGAATTACTCGGGACGCTCGAAGTGACAGAACTTGGCTCTACAATGTTTCCGTTTTCGTCATAATTATAATAACCTTTTCCAGATTTTCTACCAAGATAGCCAGCTTCAGCAAAACGTTTTTGGGTAAATGCTGGTTTGTATCGTGGGTCGAAATAAAATGCTTTAAAAACAGTTTCGGTTACTGTATAGTTGATATCATTACCGATAAAATCCATCAATTCGAAAGGCCCCATACGGAAACCTCCTAATGTTTTTAAACTCTCATCAATTGTTGCGAAATCGGCAATTCCTTCTTCATAAATTCTTAATGATTCGCCATAAAAAGGACGTGCCACTCGATTGACTATAAATCCTGGTGTGTCTTTGGCGATTGCAACAACTTTTTTCCAATCTGAAATGATTTGAATTGATTTTTCCAATACGTCTTTGGAGGTTTGAATCGCGGGAATTATTTCAACCAATTGCATTAAAGGTGCTGGATTGAAAAAATGGATTCCGATACAACGTTCTGGTTTTTTTAAGGATGCAGCAATCGATGCAATGGATAAACTTGAGGTGTTTGAGGCGATGATACAATCTTCAGAAACGTAACCTTCAAGTTCTGAAAAGACTTTTTTCTTGATGTCAAGATTTTCAACAATGGCTTCGATTGTTAAATCCGAATCAGATAAGTCCTTTAAATTATTAACGTAGGAAATGTTGCTTTGAATTCTTGATTTTTCGGCTGAATCGATGTTCTCTTTTTCGATGAGACGATTCAATATTTTTTCTAAAGTAGATTTAGCTTTGTCTAAAGCCGCTTGATTGGTGTCGTATAATTTCACTTTACAATCAGACGTTGCGGCTACTTGCGCTATGCCGCTTCCCATTGTTCCACTTCCTATAATTCCTACCTTCATTATTTAAGATTGTTGAATGTTGATTGATGAATTTTGAAGTTTAGATTTGTCATAAAATCAAGATTTTAGCTTTGATGAAGCCGTTTTTATACTGACTACAAAAATTGAAATTAATTCGTTATTCTCTTTCAATAGATTATCCAATGACTCAATGTCATTAATCAAATTAGCACCTTTTTGAATCTTCATGTTTATCAAACACTCTCTTAATTCTTTTAGACAAATTTTCATTTTATGAAGAAAATCACGAGTTGATTCTCCACCTTGCGCTTCTCCATAATTTAAGGCAGCTGAAGTTGCCGACCTTATTAGCTGTTTGGCCAAATGTTGTGAAGCAAATGAATTATCTATCCTCTTGCAAATCAAAATAACATCTATTGCAAACTGAATAAGCCGTTCTTCTAATTGGTTTGGTCTCATAAGTTCTACTTATTATTAAAATTTAATGATACATAAAATAACAATTTCTTACTTCTAAAATCTTCAATCAACATTCAACAATCTTCAATTTTCAATTTTAAATCTATTATCTGCCTTTAAATTCTGGTTTTCTTTTAGCTATAAAAGCCGCAACACCTTCGGCATAATCTTCGGTTTG
>JBBSLN010000191.1:0-5143 GCA_038255205.1 Flavobacteriales bacterium | reverse complement strand
CAATTCCTGATTTTAGTTCTACAAAAGGTTTTACAGGACATACTTTGGCTGCTGCTGGAGCGATTGAAGCTGTGTTTTCTATTTGGCGATTCAGGAACAATCTGTATTTCCAAACTTGAATTTCAAAACCAAAATTCCAGAAACGGGATTACTGCCAACAACCACTTTAAAGCATAAAAATATTGAGCATGTACTTTCCAATTCATTTGGTTTTGGAGGCAATTGCTCCACCTTGATTTTTTCCAAAGCATGAAGCCTTGTTATATCCATAGCGCTGTGTCCATTTCTGCTCAACATACGTTTGAGTCGGATGCTTTTCATATGGAAATGAAATCGCTTTCAGGGAAAATAGTTGAGGCTAATCATCCAAATTATAAAGCGTATATCTCGCCAATCGCTTTACGTCGAATGGCCACAGGTGTTAAAATGGGTGTGACCGCCGCGGCCAAAGCACTTCAAATTGCCGAACTTCAGCAACCAGACGCCATTTTATTAGGGACGGGAATGGGTTGTATCGAAGACACCGAAAAATTTCTAAACGCAATTATTGCAAACGAAGAAGCGTTTTTGACACCAACGGCATTTATCCAATCGACACACAATACAGTTGGCGCTCAAATCGCTTTGGGATTGAAATGTAAAGCCTATAACAACACCTATGTTCATGGCGCACTTTCTTTTGAGTCTGCATTAATGGATGCACAATTGATGTTGCAACAGGATGAAGCGAACGCTATTTTGGTTGGTGGTGTGGACGAACTGGGAACTGAAATCATTGACGCCGGTCGGATGATGGAAGATAAAACTACGGATGGTATCAAGATGCCATTCGGAGAAGGCGCATCATTTTTTGTGCTGTCTTCGGAACATAAAAATGACAGTGTAGAATTGGTAGACATTCAAATTTTTAGCAAGATTTCAAAGGAATCAATCAATGTAAAAATTCAAGAAATCTTAAAACAAAATGATTTAAAGCTATCAGATATTGATGCTTTAATTTTAGGAAACAATGGCGATATGTTTGATTCCTATTACGATGAATTGGCTTTTTTGTTTCATAAAACAATTCCAAATATATCTTACAAACAATGGAGTGGCGAATTTTACACCGCATCGGCATTCGGTTTGTTTTTGGGTTACGAGATTTTAAAATTAAAGGAAATTCCAACGAATTGGCTCCAAAACAATTCGTCAAAATCAGAGATTAAAACCCTACTTTTATACAACCAATTTAAAGGTCGCGACCATAGTTTTATCTTGCTCAAGCGAAAGTAATATTGGTAATTAACTAATAGAATAGTCGCTTTGATAATTTAGCATCACTATGTCCAATAAACCAAACATTAATCCATTTTTCACGCAAATTGTTGCTTTACTGGAAGCTGCTCGGAATCAAGTTTTAAGAACCGTGAATCAAACTATGGTGCTTACCTATTTCGAAATTGGCAGAAAACTCGTTGAAAAAGAACAGCAAGGACAAGAAAGGGCTGCATACGGAATTTCACTTTTAAAAGAACTTTCCGCTGTTTTAACACAATCTTTTGGAAAGGGTTTCTCGGTTACCAATCTTCAGCAAATGCGTAATTTCTATATGACCTATCAAAAACAGCAGACGCTGTCTGCTAATTTGGATTCTGCAATTGAGCAGACAGCGTCTGCTAATTTCGGATTGAGCTGGTCCCATTATTTAAAATTGATGCGAATAGAAGATGGGAATGAACGCAAATTTTATGAAATCGAATCTCAAAAAAATAATTGGAGCGTTCGGGAATTAGACCGACAATACAATTCAGCTCTTTTTACGCGACTTTCATTAAGTAGAGATAAGAATGAAATATTACAATTATCAGAAAAAGGGCAAATAATCGAGAAGCCAAAAGACGCTATAAAAGACCCATACATTTTAGAGTTTATAGGATTAAATGAGCATTCCATCTATTCAGAAAACGACTTGGAAACAGAACTCATTAATAAATTAGAACATTTTCTTTTGGAGTTAGGCAATGGTTTTACATTCGTAGCAAGGCAAAAAAGAATCTCATTTGATGACAAGCATTTTCGAATTGATTTGGTTTTTTATAATCGCATCCTCAAATGCTTTGTACTTATTGACTTGAAAATAGGCGAACTTAAACATCAAGACATTGGTCAAATGCAAATGTATGTCAACTATTACGACAGAAAAATGAAGCTAAAGGAAGAGAATAAAACAATCGGATTGATATTAAGTCAAAACAAAAGTGAAGCTATTGTCGAATATACATTACCCGAAAACAATGAACAGATTTTTGCAAGTAAATATAAAACAGTTTTGCCAAGCAAAGCCGAGCTGAAATCACTTTTAAGCCAAAGAGAATATTTAAGTAACTATACGATGCTAAATTTCAAATATATTGCTTTGATAGCAGCTGCGCTTTTGGGAATTCTTCTTATTTGTGAGCCTTTGTTATACGTTTCTTTTTGGTGGTATATTTTACTTTTTTTAGCATTTTTTTTGGTGGTTTTGATTGGAAGTTTCTCCATGTGCTGGAAATTTTTTTTAAAAGCTTTAACGTCAAACACCCATATCAAAACAAAAAAAATCGCCATTACTTTTGATGATGGGCCAAATCCTGAATTCACTCCGAAAGTTTTAGAATTGTTAAAAGAATTCGATGCCAAAGCAAGTTTCTTTTGCATTGGAAGGCATGTTAAAAAATATCCTGAATTAATAAAGCAAATTCATTCTGATGGACACGATATTGGTAACCATTCCTTTACTCATAGCATGACCATCGATTTTAAATCGACAGAAGGTTGGCTTATGGAACTTAAAAATACAGACCAGGCAATTTTTAACGCCATTGGAATAAAGCCAAACCTATTTCGTCCTCCGTTTGGAGTGACCACACCACATCTCGCAAACGCACTAAAAGTAACAGGACATAGGCCAATTGGTTGGAACATTCGTCCTTTTGACCTGGCTATTAAAAATCAGGAATCAATCTTAAAAAGAATTATAAAACAAGTAAAACCAGGTGCTGTGATTTTGTTGCACGACAAACATGAACGTATCGAATTTGTTTTGGAACAGTTGTTGCAATTCCTTCAAAAATCCGACTATGAAATGGTCACAATTAGCGATTTAATCAATGAAACATAGACTATTCATACTTTTCATATTATTAATTTGTGTTGGCAACCTCGACGTTTTTTCACAGGAAAAACTTTCTGATTCCGAACAAAAAGTCTTCAAGGAAAAAGTTCAGAAAACAGCCCAAAGCACTAAAAGTATCCAAAGTGATTTTACCCAAACAAAACAATTGAGCGTTTTAAACAACGCCATTGTTTCTGAAGGTCATCTGACATTTAAATCTCCCAATTTAGTTAAATGGGAATATACTAAACCCTATAAAAATATCGCCATATTCAAGGATGATAAGTTATTTGTGAACAACGAAGGCAAAAAAGACGAAATGGATTTGAGTTCCAATCGGATGTTTAGAAGTTTGAATACTTTGATTGTCAATAGCATTAAAGGCGACATGTTTGATGAGTCACAATTCTCAATAGCCTATTTTAAAAAAGGTCAAGATTATATTGTTAAATTCATTCCAAAAGATAAACGACTTAAAAAATTCATTTCGTCCTTTGAACTAAAATTTGACAAGGATTCCACACAAGTCAATGAGGTTAAAATGATAGAGCCAAATGACGATTATACCTTGATTGTCTTCAAAAACAAACAATTGAACGGGACTATTTCCGACTCGGTCTTCAAACTTTAAGGATGCTTTTAGACGATTTTTATAAGGTTCAGGATTCTAAAGTAGTCGATGAAAATTCGCTGGAATTAACGATTGAACTCAAAAAAAATCACGATATTTTCAAAGGACATTTTCCAAATTTTCCTGTGACACCTGGAGTCGCGATGCTCCAAATCATTAAAAACGGATTGGAAAATCATCTCTCACAATCACTTCAGTTGCAATCGTCGTCCCAAATCAAATTTTTAAATTTGGTCAATCCTAATGAAAACGCAATTCTCATTTTCAATATCCATTTTACAATTGATGATGACATCATCAAAGTAAAAAACATCACAACTTTCAAAGACGGACAGTCGGTATTGAAATGTAATGTTACATTTGTAAAAAAATAAACCTTACTAACCGCTTGTAATGGAGTTTGCCGAAATTACATCCAAACTGAAAACGTATCGCTGTTGTGTGGTATTACCCACTTACAACAACCCTAAAACATTGCAACGCGTCATCGATGGCGTTTTAGTTTACACTTTAGATATTATTGTTGTGAACGATGGTTCAACCGATTCTACCAAGGAAATTTTAAGCAACTATCCTCAAATTATGCAGTTGCATCAACCCAAAAATGTCGGAAAGGGAAACGCTTTGAAAATTGGTTTTAAGCATGCAGTTTCAATAGGTTTTGATTACGCCATTACGCTCGATACCGATGGGCAGCATTTTCCAGCTGATATTCCAGCTTTTATTGAAGCTTTGGACGCTTCCGAAAACAAAAACATACTCATCATTGGCGACCGAAACATGAATAAAGCCGATGTTTTGGCAAGAAGCGCAAAAGGAAATCGAGTTTCGACGTTCTGGATGAAAGCCATCACTGGTCTTAAATTACGTGATTCACAATCGGGTTTTCGATTATATCCCGTCAAATTCATGAAGGCTATTCGCTTTATGAAATCCACTAAAAAGTTTGAATTCGAAATCGAAGCCATCGTTAAATCCTTCTGGTCAGGGATAGAAATTGTCCATGTCTCGATTCATGTTTTGTATGACATGAAGGAACGTGTCTCTCACTTTAGACCGTTTATGGACATTGCCAGAATGGTCATTTTGTACTCTTGGTTTTTGTTGGTTCGATTACTTTACATCACACCTCGGGATTTTTTTAGGAAACTAAAAAAAAAAGGACTTAAACGTTTCCTTGTCGAAGATTTTTTAAGGCATCAGGACTCACCAAAAAAGAAAGCGCTTTCTATTGCTCTCGGTGTACTTATTGGTTTGTCACCACTCTGGGGTTTCCATACAATTATTGTCATTTTCTTGGCTATTTTTCTCAACTTGAATAAGGTCATTTCGTTTGCGTTTTCGAACATTAGCTTGCCTCCATTTATTCCTTTAGT
>JBBSLN010000190.1:0-5148 GCA_038255205.1 Flavobacteriales bacterium | reverse complement strand
TTTATAAATACCATCAAACGATTTTTCCCAAAACAGTGGAGCTATACGGCACGTCAAAGTTTACTCAACCTATTCAGACCCAATAATCAAACGGTGGTTTTGGTGGTGGCCATTGGTTTAGGTACTTTTTTAATCAGCACTTTGTATTTTACTAAAGATATTCTCTTGGCAAAAACAGAAGTAGGGCAGAGCACTAAAAATGCCAACATCATCATCTTGGATGTCCAAACGGAACAGCGCGATGCCGTCGCCAAGAGCATCACGGCAAAAGGCTTGCCAGTACTCGGTAACATTCCATTGGTCACCATGCGGATGCACAGCATCAAAGGCACATTGGTAAATGAGCTGCGCCAAGACAGCACACGCCAAGTGCGTAGTTGGATTTTGAACCATGAATTTAGAACCACTTATCGCGATACCCTAATTGCTTCCGAAGAACTGATGGAAGGTGAATGGACTCAAAAATTAAAGTCGGGAGACCCTGTGGTCATTTCCATCTCCGATAACCTGGCGTCTGATGCTGACATCACCGTGGGCGACCCTGTGGTGTTCAATGTACAAGGCGTCCTGATGGAAACCACCGTGGGTAGCATTCGTAGGGTCGATTGGGCACAAATACAGCTCAACTTCTCCATCGTTTTTCCTGAAGGCGTGCTAGAGCAAGCACCACAGTTTAACGTGTTTACCACCACAGTGCCAGATGAGGCGAGCTCCGCTGCCTTGCAGAGGGATTTGGTGGCTAAATATCCGAATGTGTCCATCATCGATTTGCGACAGGTCTATACCCTCGTGGAAGATATATTGGACAAGGTGGCATGGGTCATCAATTTCATGGCATTCTTTAGCATCCTTACAGGCATCATTGTCTTGATTGGCTCTGTAAGAACCAGCAAATACCAACGCATCAAAGAAAGCGTCCTACTCCGAACGCTTGGCGCTAAAAACAAACAGATTTTACAGATTTCAGCTTTTGAATATGTCTTTTTAGGACTGCTTGGCAGTTTGGTGGGCATTGTATTGGCATTGGTGAGCAGCTTGTGTTTAGCACTCTTTGTGTTTAAAGAACCCTTTGTACCGTCGCTCCTTCCTTTTGTGGTGTTTCTGCCTGGGATTACGTTGTTGGTTGTAGCCATTGGCTTGAGCAATATTCGAACGGTGTTGCGGAGTTCGCCTTTGGAGGTTCTGAGGAGGGAAGGGTAAGTTTATAACGTCGTTGCGAGGCACGAATACAGTCGTCATTGCGAGAAGCATTCATCAAATCATCAAAATCAAAATAATTTATAATGCGACGAAGCAATCTCATGAATAGAACCGTCATTGCGAAAAGTGTTCGCCAAACATCAAAATTAAACTAAATCAAATTGCGACGAGGTATTCTCACGAAATGAACCGTCATTGCGAGGAACGAAGCAATCTATTGAATCAAACCTCAAAACACAATCAAAACTAAAATCAACAGATTGCTTCGTCACTACAAACCTTTTCAGTAATTTTATAATTACGAAAGCTCCTCGCAATGACGATTTAAAAACAAAACAATGCTTAACATACCATATCTACTACAATTACCAATAGGAACCCGAAACCCGGATGACAATAGCCCTATCGATTTGACGAGCCCATTTGATGTAATTGTCTATATTATTCTGCCGATACTTATGATTGTCTTTTATATTCTTTGGAGGCGGAAAAAGAAGCGGGATAGGGAGTAATTGTTTGACGCCTCCTCTAAAAACATAATATTTACAATTGCGTTAACATATATCCTAATCACGCTAGTAAGTGTCATAGTTTTATTCGAACTTTATAAAAACTTTGTCAGCGTCTAAGACGGCTGAAATGAATACTACTAAATATAGGAATTATGGATAATGAATTTGCTAAAAATGAAAAGGATTATATTCGGGACTATGAAGCTCAAGGGTACACAACTCAGTATCGTATTGTTGGAGATGAGTTAGAAAATTTGGAGACGAAGACCAAATATAAATCCGAAGATGTCACTATCCATAAAGAACATCGCTATGAAGGCATGAGCAATCCGTCAGATAGGTCTTTATTATATGTGATTGAAACCATGGATGGCAGCAAAGGAACCATGTTGGCAAGTTATGGTGCGGATGGTAATTCCTCCATTCATGAGTTTATGAATGCAGTGCCAAAGAAGAATGTGAACACAGACAGTATGACTCCGCCCGATGCTCATGCATAATGCATTAGTAAAAAATTAGATGGTCTACAATTTTATTGATTTAACATCTCATTGGTGTTCTAATTTTAAGGAATGCTGATGGGAGTTTTTTTTGTTTAGGCTCGAAGCAAATCGAAGATACGGTGTAACCAATTGCGCAGCATTCATGAATACCATCATTTCAAATGAAACGTCAGTGCGATTTGCCGCGTGTCGAAAGCTGTTCAGATAGAGCAATCTCATGTATCAAACCGTCATTGGGAGGCACGTAGCAATCTTTTGAAATGAAGCAGGATTATTTTATAAGCCGCCAATTTTTGATTTGACATTGCCAATCTTTGCTAACACTCGTTGTAAACGAGCGATAGAGGGGGTTAGCGATGGGGGTTAGTTTGTGTTTATTCAAGAAATTAATAATCTCCAAAGGAAATTGTCTGAACGAACGGAAGTGTTACAATTTGTCCAGTCAAAAAAACTCACTATATTTAACTTCAACTTATCAACTAAAACGGCATCACCACAAACTATACATTCTAATTATTGCAAGCATTCAATTATGAGCAACGAAGACAATAGATGGAAACAACGATTTCAAAACTTCCAGAAAGCCTTTGTTCTTTTAGAGAAGAAGCGGTTGCGCTGAACAATGAACAGGGATTGTCTGATTTGGAAGTGCAAGGTTTGATACAACGCTTCGAATTTACTCATGAATTGGCTTGGAAGGTACTCAAAGATTACTTTGAATATCAAGGAAATATTCAAATAACAGGTTCTAGAGATGCCGCCAGAGAAGCCTTTAACAACGGATTGATTGATAATGGTGACGGGTGGATGGAAATGATCAAAAGCCGAAATCAATCGTCGCATACCTATAATGAGGCGGTGGCCGAAAACCTTAAACGAAGCATTATAAACACCTATTATAAGTTATTTTTAGCCTTTAGAGACAAATTTTCACAATTGGAAACGCACTAGTATATGTTCGGATTAAAAGAAAAACATGTTGATGCCATCAATACCTGTTTCGCTCAATACGAAGCTATTGACCAAGTGGTGCTGTTCGGGTCTCGAGCTAAAGGAACGTATAAGAACGGCTCTGATATCGATTTGAGTATTGTGGGCAATCTGACCTACGATCATTTGCTGAAACTTGAAAACCAATTAGATGATTTGCTCTTACCCTACAAAATAGATTTATCTCTAAAACGTCAGATCTCCAATGCTGATTTGATTGCACATATTGATAGGGTTGGGAAGGTGTTTTATGACAAAACCCTAAAATTGTCGCTTAATGAACCGCATGTTCGGTATATGCCGAAAGAGGAGGAGTGAAATTTTCAAATTCCAAAGAGGATGTTTAATTTTATAAAATTTAAATCCCAAATCTTAAATTTAGGTTTTAGAGTCGATTAAGATAGTTCTTGGTGGAAAACAGCTATAATGGCGGAAATTAATATGAAGCTTACTTTAGCGCTGTTTAACAATAAGAATCGATACAGCCTGTCTTACTACAAATTACCAACCGTCATGTTACAAAACTCGCTATTGTAGGTGTTTTTCACCAAAGAAGATGGACAAATCAATTGGAATAGCGACCTATGGATTGCTTCGTCGCAAAAAGCTTTTGCATGTGGGAAAATAATGAAGTGCTCATCGCAATGACAGCGTTTGGTGGAGGGATTTGGATATTGGATTATCTTGATGGAATTATAAATTGGAATAGCGACCTCCGGACTGCTTCGTCGCAATTTTTTTTTTGGTTATATATTCTATAGTCTTCTCGCTATGACGGCGTTTGGCACATAAGAAAATCATAACAAAAGCCAAATACTTTCATATTTGGCTAATGATATCTTATGATACTTTGAGCTTTTTTGCGTGTTTTATATATCAGAACGGCTTATTTCACAATTATAGACATATCTACCCTGCGTGAATGTTCCTCTGAAGATAGGTGGTCTTCACCTTTAAAAGACGAAATGATTCGACTTGCATCTATCCTGTCCCTTATGAACGCTTTTGCGACCGCTTCTGCTCTGCGCATGGAAAGTTGTTTATTATAACTTGGTTTCCCTACCGGACTTGCCCATCCTTCGAGCAAAATCTTTGCTTCGGGATATTTGATCAAGATCTGGGTCATATATTCAATATATTGGAAATATTTGGTGTTTAAGGTTTCTGAATTATGTTCGAAATAAACCTGCTGCTTGAAAAATGTTTTGTCTTCCGAAGTGTCTTCAGTTACAGCCATTTTTTCAGTATTCATGATTTTCCTTTCCAAACTATCCATTTCCCTTCTGACGTTCTTTATCCTATCTGTCATCATATCCAAGCTGTCCGCAAAGGATTTCTCCTTGCCCATATTGGCTCTAATGGCTTCATCGAGTTTCAAAGAATCAAGTTGATCTTGCAGTTCTTTCATCTTTTTATTGTTTGATGGAATAACTGTTGTTGAATTTCTACCGGATAACGGATACGACTGATTAGGGGATGTGTTGCTGGGCAAAATAATGGTTGAATTATCTCTCCTCATTGAAGGTGATGCATTGTTATAACCACTCAAATTGTCAATTCTTTGGTTCAAATATTGTATTTCCCTTAAAATTTGCTGATTTGAAATGGTGTTAGAACTACCACTTTCCATTCTGGAAGGCCCTTGATATTTTAACCTCAACTCGGCTAAATAAAGTTTCCGTTCTTTACTTTCCCTTTCCTGCAGTTGCGAGCGTCTTGCGTCTGCTATGGTACTTAAAAAAGAATTCAGTTCAGATTTTGTCATTACAATTACACTTTCGTCAGAAGTCTTCTCGCTTTGGGCGAAAAGACTGGCTGAACATACTATCAATAGAGAAAGTAGTATTGTTTTTATTGTATCTGGTGTGTTTATCTTTAACATCTTATTAAAAATTTAATTTATAACCTACAGATATTCTGTGGATATCTACAAAGTTGTGAGC
>JBBSLN010000189.1:0-5157 GCA_038255205.1 Flavobacteriales bacterium | reverse complement strand
TTCAATGGGTCTTTTTCAAGATCGTATGCTTCGTCCAAATACTTGTTTCCCTCTGCGGCGTTTCCTTGAGAAAATAACAAGTTGGCTACGAAATATTTGGTATCAGCTGAAGGTGCGGCTGCGTCATAGGCTTTGACCAAAGTCGTGTATAATGGATCGTCTGTACATTCTTTGTTGTACATACGGCTTACAGAACGCTGCAACCATTCAGCATTGGTTTTGTTCTGTTCAAAATCTCTTTTGTACAAAGGAATCAGGTTTTCACAATTGGCCAATTGACCCATTTTGGTATCCATACTTCCGGAAATGTTATTGTAGTTTTCCAAATAGCTTTCGTACGATTCTTTATATTGTACCTCTTTCGATGTCAAGGCAGTTCCTCCTTCTTCCTTCTCTACAAGCGGATTCAGCAATAATGTGTAATTATCAATTTCCTTACCGATTTTTTCACTAACATCATCGTAATTATTAAATACTGACTGCACCTCAACTTCTTTTGTTTCTTGCATATCCACAACTGACGAGAAATAGATGTAAAGTGCTCTTGGGCTCTTGAAGTTTTCTACATCTTCCTTGTAAGCTCTATCCAACATATCGTAGATTTGGTGATTAGTAACTTTTAAGTCTAGTTTGTTATCATACATCAATTCACCTTTGTCACTTAAGACACCTCCTTGAGTATAATTAGATGGAAAATTAACCAAGGCTTCATCCCAAAGTTTCATAAGGTCATTTAAATAGGCGACTTTCTCTGTGCCAGTAGAATTTTCAACTTTATGCTTTAGGATTTTTTCTCCATAAGCATAAATGGCACGGTTAAATTTTGGACATTTGTTTCTAACTTTCATCCAAGGACCGTAAGCCTCGTCAAATTTTTTGCCTTTGTAGTCAGCCGTGAAGTTTTGTAAGTTCGTCATGCACTCTTCATCTTGTTGTGCAAAGCTGTGGTTGAAACTTAACAAAAGGGCAGCAACTACTAAAATAATTCTTGTTTTCATCGTGTTTTTAATTATATGGTTAATCATACTTTCTTTTTTGGAACCATCTATCATTTAAAGATAAACTAAATTGAAGATTTACAAAATTCTCTTGAATTAAATTTTGGTTTGTGGTTCCTCGTCTACCAATCTCTAATCCAATATTTGCATTTGAAAAATATAATCCTCCTAGTGGCAATCCTAACCCAAAAGACATGCCAAACTCGTTAATGGTTTCATTTTTTATTTCCAATCCTGTATTCTCAAAATGCAATCCCCCTCTGTAAACCACTCTTTTCCAATATTTTGAAAATGAATCATAACTTGGAATATAAAATCCTCCAATGGCGATTGTAGAAGCATTTACGAATTTAGCATTGGTATTAGAGTTGTCAAAGATTGGGTTCGCAAATTTACTGGTGTTCTGATAGGTAAATTCCGAGCCTACAAACCACTTGTTAGGGGCTCCAATTCCTGCTCCTAAAGAGATTCTTGAAGGCAATGATAGGTCAGTGGTTTTAAGGTTTTGAGCTTCAAGATCAACGTCAATGGTGTTGACGGGAAACTCTTGTCCCGTTGCCTGATTTACCACTATTGTTGAAAAAGATCTCATATTGTTTGACCTTATATTACTATTCGGTGCAAAGGTAAGTCCCGAGGTCAACTGTAATTTTTCATTCAACATGGTTTTGTAACTCAGACCTAGATTAAAGTTTAAACCACTTAAATTTGACCTATTGTTTTCTCTAGATTGATACTGAACGGGTTCATCATTTTCATCGTAGACAAAAGCAATTGAACTGTTTTGAATGTTTCCAAAATTATAACTTACATCCACTCCTATGCTCAAGTCTTCATTAATCTGATATCCAAGCCCGAAAAATGCTTTGTTAACTCCTCCTTCTCCTCTAAATCTATTTGTTGTCAAACCATCACTATCTACTGCTTCCAACTTATAACCAACTGAGGTATATGGCAATAAACCAAATCCTACTCCGAATTTTCCAACTGGCAATGACACCGCAAAGTAATCGAATGTTGTCGTGCTAGCCTCATCACTGCCAGAATTACTTTCTAAATTTACACTACTGTAACTTCCACCAACAGCAAATTTGACCGGTCTACTCTCCCCATTAAATGGAAACCCTTTCAAATTATTGCCAGTAAAGCCTGCTGGATTTCTTAAGTTGACGTGGATACTATCTGTAAAAATACTTAAGCCTCCCATACTTCTGTTTTCGACCGTTCCCTTAAATTTTAAACTACCAATTCCGTAGAACGAGTAAGGAGATGCTGTACCTTCTTGTGCTCGTGATTGAAAAGCAACAACAGCAATTAAAACTATTACAAGTTTTTTTATCATTAGTGTGAATTAAATTCTAGTATAAAATTCAAACCTTCTAAAAGAAAATTTGAGTTGGCAAATATGCCATTTTTTAATTGTTTTGACAAGAAATCGGTGTCACCACCTGTTAAAATAACTGTTAAATCTTCATATTTTTCTTGATATTCGTCAATAACACCATCAATTTCTTTTAAAACACCAAAGACCACACCCGAATGAATCGATTTCGCTGTGGTGCTTCCAATAAGCTGTTCAGGCATTTCAGTCTCTAATAATGGAAGATTTGCAGTTAAGGTATTTAAAGTTGTGTATCGCAGTCGAATTCCTGGAGAAATAGCACCACCTATATACTCGTTATCTTTAGTTATAAAATCGTAGGTAATACAAGTTCCGGCATCGATAATCAATACGTTGGTATTCGGATAATGCTTTACAGACGCACTCACCAAAGCAATTCTATCCACACCCAAGGTATGAGGTGTTTTGTAATGATTTTTAAATGGAAGTTTAGTGTCACTGTTCACTGTAAGAAGGTCATTTTTTTTATTTATAATATCGTAGACTGATGAATCCAATTTTACTACTGAAGAAACAATCGCCTTATTTATAGAGGTGTGTTCCTTAATAATTTTTTCAAATATTTTTAGGGTCTCTTCTACCTTTACTGATTTTTTTTCAACGATGGTATCGTGTTGAAAAACAGCAAATTTGACCAAAGTATTGCCAACGTCTATAATGAGGTTCATGTGTAAAATAAAAGCTGTAAATTTACAAAAAGGAATTTTTATATATTTTAGTTTTGTGAATAATAAAAATGAATATATATTTGCATCCTCATTTGAGTGACTGGTACCTTAGCTCAGTTGGTAGAGCAAAGGACTGAAAATCCTTGTGTCCCTGGTTCGATTCCTGGAGGTACCACTTAAAAACCCTTGAAACAGCAATGTTTTAGGGGTTTTTGCTTTTTAAGGGGACAACATTAGGGACAACAAATTAAACGTTTGTGATTTTTAATAATTAAATTCGATTGCTTATTCTTTTTTATTATCACGGTTCAAGCATACACTTTCAAACATTTTAGGAGCTATATTTTTATTATTAGACACCGTTTTCTTCAAATGTCTGCGATAATAGACATCATCATTAGAATCCAAAAATTCTACATCTGCAACTTTGTAAGTTTCAATAATTCCTCTTAATACGTCCTTTTCAATAGAACTATGATCGCTCAAGTAATCAGATAAAACCAATAGTAGTTGCATCTCCTTTGCTATTGTCTCTTTCGCTAACGAATACGCAATTTTTATAGTTTCTCGAATCTGCAATTCTACGTTTTCAACATTGTGGATTGCATTGTTATCAGTTACATTAAGGTCATAATAAAGTGGCAAATCTCCAAGCCCTTCGGTTTTATACATCCGACTCAAGAACTTGGTGGCAGACTGAATATCACTACTACTTCCTGTGGTGACGTGTTCAGAACCAAACACTAACTCTTCGGCTACAAAACCACCCAAATACATGGCGACTCTCTTGATAATATCTTGTTTTGCAACGTATTTCCAAGGAAATTTGCTATAAACAAATCCACTGGTATCCGCCTCTGTGCTCACGGAGTTTACATGATCTGGAATAACTTTTAACAACATGGCCGAAATAAGCGCATGTCCACTTTCATGCACCGCTGTAATGGCTTGAATATCATCTTTTTTTGAAATTCTGATATCTTCAAGTGGTGTTTCAACTGACATTTCTTTCGTATGTACTATGACATTTTCTGAAACATATTTACAAATCAGACTCTTATTTTCTACAGAAAATTTCAATTGCGATACTATTAAATCATGAAGTAATATTTCAGAAAAGAAAATAGGCAAATTGGTCTTGACTAAATAATTAATGGTGGTTAATAAGGGTCTCACACCTTGCGTGGGGAAAACTCCTTCCTTATAAATCAAATTTCTAACAGACTCATCAAACACAAGTTCCAAATCCAGATGATTGAGCGTTTGCTGTTTTACTTTGTCCAACTCACTTTGAATAATATTTTGATATGCTTTTTTGTTCAAAGCTGGATAGATGATATGAATATTACCCAATCTAGAGATTTGTTCACTTCTAAAACGTGTTGTCAAAGCTTGTTTTATCTGCGGAAAAGTAATATTTAATGAAGCTTCGTGAAACGTGTCAGCGTCAATATCCGCACTTAAATTATCACTCATGCTATAAGCTTCATCCAAATTACCTATAACGACAATTAAGGCCTTCGTGAAATTTTTTATTTGAGGTTTGTTAGCTAATTTCTGAACATCCAACAAGAAATCAACTGTCTGGTCACCATTCAAGGTAAATAGATATTCTTTTAGATCGCTCAAAAGGATAAAGTTGTAATGACTTCCTGCGTAGTCCATGATATCGTCATAATAGATTTCATCAATAAATTTTTTATCAGTTTTTTTCGTGTTTGTAGAAAAAGGTGGTTCATCTTCATTAAATTCAGCAGTGAATAGCATCCAGCCTTTTGTTATTAAACCTTTTTCAACCTTTACCCCATGCGATATAAAGTATTTGAGTTTTTTTATATGATCACTGAATCTATTCATTCCATGGTACCAATTAAAATATTCAATTTTACCCGTATCTATCAGCTCCCATATTTTTCTGTTATCATCAGAATCTATCTCACTACGTGTCGGCCCTTTTAAAGTACGACTGTGTTGAAATTCATCCAACACAATAATCAACGATTCATTTTCCTCATATTCACAAATCTCTTCAATGTTGTTTTTGAAAGAATCAGCGCCATGTTTATCTCCCAAATCGAATTTATAAAGT
>JBBSLN010000188.1:0-5200 GCA_038255205.1 Flavobacteriales bacterium | reverse complement strand
CGTTTGGTGCTCTTCCCTAAAGTGTCCACCAGCCGATTCTTCTCTTTGAAGTGCATCTTTGGCAAACAATTCGCCCAATTCTAAAAAGTCAGCGACTCTTCCTGCTTTGGCTAATTCCTCATTGAATTCTTCATTCGTTCCTGGGACTTTGACGTCTCTCCAAAATTCGGCCCGCAACTCGGAAATTTCCTGGATTGCTGATTTCAAATCTTCGGTGTTTCTGGACATTCCGCATTTATTCCACATGATTTTTCCTAATCGTTTGTGAAAATAATCTACAGAATGAGTTCCATCATTATTGATGAGATGATTAATTCTGTCTCTTACATTTTTTTCGGCCTCTTCAAATTCTGGTGTTTCGGTTGAAATTTCTCCAGTTCGAATGTCATGGGATAGGTAATTGCCAATGGTATATGGTAGTACAAAGTACCCATCCGCTAAACCTTGCATCAATGCGGATGCTCCCAATCTATTTGCTCCATGATCGGAGAAATTTGCTTCACCAATACAATATAGACCCGGAACGGTTGTCATTAAATTGTAATCCACCCAAATACCACCCATTGTATAGTGTACCGCCGGATAAATCATCATCGGTGTCTCATAAGGATTTTGGTCTACGATTTTTTCATACATCTGGAATAAGTTTCCATACTTATTTTTTATGACTTCTTTACCCAGTTTATTAACCAGTGTTTCGTCATTTTCATTCAGTCCTTTTACGTGCGCTTGCTCTTTCCCGAAGCGTGTAATGGAAGAAGCGAAATCCAGATAAACGGCCTCACCAGTTTTATTGACACCGTAACCAGCGTCACAACGTTCTTTAGCAGCTCTCGATGCTACATCACGAGGTACTAAATTACCAAATGCAGGGTATCGGCGCTCTAAAAAGTAATCTCTATTTTCTTGACTAATGGAAGTAGGTTTTAGTTTTCCTTCTTTGATTGCTTTAACGTCTTCTAAATTTTTAGGCACCCAAATACGTCCGTCATTTCTTAACGATTCGGACATCAGTGTCAATTTAGATTGATGGTCTCCGGAAACAGGTATGCATGTTGGGTGAATTTGTGTAAAACATGGATTCGCAAAATAAGCACCGCGTTTATGAGCTTTCCATGCGGCAGTCGCATTACTTCCCATCGCATTTGTTGACAAAAAGAACACATTACCATAGCCACCAGTTCCTAAAACGACGGCGTGAGCGGAATGTCTTTCTATCTCTCCAGTGATCAAGTTTCGTGTAATTATTCCTCGGGCTTTCCCTCCTACAATCACAATGTCCAGCATCTCGTGACGGTTGTACATTTTAATCTTACCACGACCTATTTGACGGTTCATAGCAGAATATGCACCTAATAATAATTGTTGGCCAGTTTGTCCAGCAGCATAAAAAGTTCTCGATACCAGAACGCCGCCGAAAGAACGGTTGTCTAAATATCCACCATATTCTCTAGCGAAAGGAACACCTTGAGCTACGCACTGATCTATAATACTGGAGGATACTTCTGCAAGACGATATACATTCGCTTCGCGCGAACGATAGTCGCCACCTTTTACCGTGTCATAAAACAATCGATAAACAGAGTCTCCATCACCTTGATAGTTCTTTGCTGCATTGATTCCTCCTTGTGCCGCAATTGAATGTGCACGACGAGGTGAATCCTGAAAACAAAAAGCCTTAACGTTGTAACCTAATTCTGCCAAGGTTGCCGCAGCAGATCCACCAGCCAATCCCGTACCAACAACGATGACATCAATGTTGCGTTTGTTGGCTGGATTCACTAAATCGATTTGATTTTTATAATTAGTCCATTTGTCTGCAATTGGACCTTTTGGTATTTTAGAATCTAAAGCCATATTAGCTATTTTTTAGTGCGTAAAGTGATGATAAAGAGCAATGAAAACAAATCCTAACGGAATAGCGATTGCATAGAAAACTCCGAATCCCTTCAGGCTTCTTGTGTATTTATTATTCGCTCCCACTGATTGGAACGCTGAATTGAAACCGTGCAAAAGATGTAAGGACAAGAATATAAATGCAATACAGTATAAAGCAACACGCCATATATCCACAAATTTGTGTCGTAATTCTTCGTAATATCTAAAGCCACTATCTACCTTTTGAGGATCTAATAGACCGCTCATATCACCTTTAAAATATTTTATATTAATTTCTGGTGCCCAAAAATCATAAAAATGTAGTCCCATAAAGGCGAGAATTGCCAATCCGGTCCATATCATATTTCGGCTCATCCAAGTGGAATTTGCCGAGCCATTATTCTTAGCATAGCTGATTTTCCGTGCTCTGTTATTTCTGATTTCTAGTATAAATCCCATTATAAAATGAAATATCACACCAAAAATCAAGACGGGCTGTAATGCAAACTGAACCACCCAATTGGTACCCATAAAATGAGATACCTCGTTGAATACTTCAGGATTTATAACCGATAATGAGTTAATTGTAAAATGCTGTAATAAGAAAATCATTAGGAAGAATGCTGAAAGCGCCATGGCAAACTTTCTTCCAATCGAAGAATTAAAAATTCCGCTCATCTTTTGAAGTTAGTTTAATATCCTGCAAAGATACGCTTCAAACGTTTGAATGCCAAAAAATAGCTTCGATAATGAGTATTTAGAATGATTTTAATTAAAAGTTGAAACGTGGATTGACAATTGTATTATATATAGACCCAAACGAATAACTAAAACCAAGACTTACATAGTAATTATAACCTGACTGCAATTGCTGCTGCTGCAATAATAATTCTTCCAAAGACACATCTCCTGCTGGCAAATTGATTTGGTTTCTAGTGATGCTGTAATTGCCATTGATATTGAAATTAAACCCTTTGAACAGACGAACACTTGCGCCCAGATAGAATGATAAAGAGTTGAGAGTGGTATCATGTAAATATTGCTCAAATGAGGCTTCGCCAAAGATATTTCCCCATTCTTGGTTTATGCTTCCACCTAGATTGATCTCATGTTCCCACAGTGTTTCTTTATCCATGGCAAAAACGGAACGCTCGATATATTCTTGATAAACAACACCATTTCTATAGGATAAGGTCAACTGTTTTTTTGCGGATTCAGAATATTTAAAAAAATTGTACTCAATGGCTGGTTTAAATTCAAAATAAAAATCCTTATTGCTGAAAATGGAAGACCCTACACTTGCAAACGCTCCCACTGACCAATGTGGGTTAATGCTAATGACGTCATTTACATTTGCATATTTAGAATTGTTTATGGAAACAATGTCCTTACCATTAAAACTGAAGGTCTGTTTGTTTTCATTAAAGCCGATTCTGGCAGAAAATTTGTTTGTTTCGGTCACACGTTTTGCCGCAACACTCAAAGTTATATAGCTGGATTGGTTTGTTTCTTGTCCGTTGAGGTAGGCGTTTGCATTTAAATTGAAAACCCAATAATTCCATGGATCTTTTTCTTTTTCTTCCACATCAGTGCTTTCTGGAGCCACAACACTTACGGAAATGTGCTCTGTTTCACCTTTTTTTAACCAATAGCGAACTAGTCCAAGTTTTATAAATTTGAGTGTTTTCTGCCTGATGTCATCATCGGTCATATTGGTATCGGTGGAAAAGGTGATTTTATCATTAAAATCCTTAAAATCATTTTTGCCGATGAAATCAATTTGATACAGACTTCCACCACTTCCATTGGTTTGACTCGTAAAAAACAAATGGACATCTGCAAAATTTTGATCTCTAACAAATTCCACTCTACTTAAATTTTGTTTGATAAATGTATTGTCACAAGTATTACAGTCTAAATAGATTTTCAGTTCGTCGTTAGATTCTTGGGAAAAGGATAAAAATGAAATGAGAAAAGACACAAGTAAGAAAACTATCTTAAGCATGGATGGCGTTTTAGTTAGAATGTGCAAAATACCTGCATTCCTAACGAACTGATTTCGCTTTTAGTTTACTTTAACAAGAAAAGTATAATTTAGAAATGTTCTAAAGGACTCATTAACTAATTATATCACAATTTACTTCACTTCCAGTTTTGTCTTTCCATTTCCCAGCTGAATTAAATAAGTTCCTTTTGGAAGATAGAATTTTCCATTATCTGCTTTTTTAATATCAACAGTAGAATCTGCTTTTAGCAATGCTTTTTTTCCAGATTCTGAAATCGTCAAATCATATTCCACAACATTAAATCCTTTATCTGCGTCTGTGGAAATACTTTGTAATTCCGAATTCTTTTCCGATAAAATTTTGATGGTCTGTTTACCTGAAGCGTTTGCATAAAACTGAATGTTCGTTGAAGGTTCATACGGTTTTGACCAGGTTCCAAAGGAACTTCCCCAACGGCTTGAATGACGAATACTTTCAACATCGTAGAGTGTAATGGATTGATTCATTTTTGAAGTATTCATTTGCTGAAGATTCGCAATATTGGTTTTATAAATACTTCGTCCATGGGTTCCCAACAGCAAATCATTTGCTTCAGGTTGAATGACTAGGTCATGTACTGCAGCACTTGGCAAACCTTTGCTAAACGCTTCCCATGAATTTCCCTGATTGAATGACACATATGCCCCATTATCAGTCCCGACGTATAGAACGTTTTCGTTTTTTGGATCTTCTTTAATAACATTCACAGGCGAAGCAGGTATGTTGCTACTTATGTTTTTCCATGATTGACCGTAATCATCACTAATATATAGGTAAGTAGTAAAATCATCCCAACGATAACCATTCAAAGTCACATAAACGCGTTCCTTTTTATGCTGTGATGCAACGACACGGCTCACCCAAAGATCTTTCGGCAAGGTTGATGAAATGTTTGTCCAACTTCCGCCGGCATTTTTTGAGACGTGTACTAAACCATCATCACTTCCCACGTAAATTAATCCGAATTGGAAAGGTGACTCACTGATGGATGTCAACGTTCCATAAGCGACATTTCCTTTTTTGCCTCCATTGGTTAAATCGTCACTAATGGCTGTAAAATCTGTTCCTTGATTCATGGATCGCATGAGCTTGTTTCCTCCTAAATACAAAATATCCTGATTGTGAGGAGAAAGCAAAATAGGTGTTTGCCAATTGAAACGGTATGGGTTTTCTCCTAATTCATGCTTTGGTTGAATGTAGGTCTGTTCATCCTTTTCTCTATCAATTCTGAAGTAATTGCCGAATTGAAATCCAGTATAAACGATATTGGAATTACG
>JBBSLN010000187.1:0-5208 GCA_038255205.1 Flavobacteriales bacterium | reverse complement strand
GCCATCAGAATTTACGGATGTTTTAAAACGCTATACCGATATGTTGGGATATAACCAACGCATCACAAAGCAATTGAACTTAACTATTATTGAACGTTTTGGTGATAGACCGGAAAATTTCTCAACAGCAAAATATCTTGAAGGAATTAATTCTAAAGGATTGATCATTCACGATGAACTGGATAGTGTCATACCGTATAGCGACGCGCTTTTAATAAAAAACAGTTTCAAGAATAGCACGCTGATTACCACAAACGGATTAGGACATTCGCTGAATGATGAATCGGTATCTAATCACATTTATGCGTTTATTGAGAATTAAACATTCTACTGTGTAAATTCCTTGATAAAAAGTTATTGAGTAACTTTGAACTTTGTAACTCAAAATTCAACACGCACCTTGGAAGACAATCTAAAAAGAATCAACAAATATTTAAGCGAAGTTGGCTACTGTTCTCGCAGAGATGCAGACAAGCTTATTGACGCTGGACGCGTTACCATTAATGGCAAAGTCCCAGAAATGGGAACAAAAATTAGTCCAGAAGACGTGGTGCATGTTGACGGTAAAGCGATTGTTAACTCTAAAGAAGATTTCGTCTATTTGGCCTTCAATAAACCAATAGGAATTGTTTGCACCACAGATACACGAGTTGAAAAGGATAATATAATCGATTTCATTAATTACCCAAAGCGTATTTTTCCAATCGGTCGTCTTGACAAAGCCAGTGAAGGATTGATATTATTGACAGACGATGGCGACATCGTCAATAAAATCCTTCGAGCGAGCAACAACCACGAAAAAGAATATATCGTAACCGTTGACAAACCCATATCTCAAACTTTTGTGGAACGTATGTCGAATGGAATCCCAATTCTTGATAGAATCACCAAAAAATGTGAAGTAAAAAAAATGAGTTCAAATGAATTCAAGATTATTCTAACGCAAGGATTGAATCGTCAAATACGACGTATGTGCGAATATCTCGACTATGAAGTACAAACACTTAAGCGCGTTCGAATCATGAATATTAAACTTGATACACCTGTTGGTGAATATCGAGAATTGACCAAAGAAGAATTTAAGGAATTAAATCAATTGCTGGCAGAATCTACGAAACATTTCAACTCACAAAACTCCTTAGAGCGAAACAAAAACAACTAAAAAATTTGTGGATACGTAAAAAGATAAAAAAAAACAATCAATTAGCCTCCCTACATATTGAATTTAGCTTAATCAGGGTATAAATTAATCCGATTTAGCTACCATTTAATTTGAAGTTTTTAGAAATTTGTCCTTGATTAATTTTTTATGAAAAATTTATACCTACATTTAGCATTATAAAAAATAAATTTATGATACGAGTATTAGCTATAATTTTGACTATAGGAGGAATGATTGCCTTAATTTTGGGAGTTCTTGGGATTTTCGGAAACAACATGGTTCAATTGAGTCCTTGGGCCCTATCCATTTTAGGCGGCGTTTTTTTCATTGCTGGCGTTTCGATGTTAAAATACAGGAAAGACTCAACTGCATCCAGTGAATAAAATGCAACACACATTATCACCTTTCCATATTGCAATTCCAGTCTATAATTTGGAAGAATGTAGGACCTTTTATCGAGATATTCTCAATTGTGAAGAAGGGAGAAGTAGCGACCATTGGGTAGACTTTAACTTTTTTGGACATCAACTGGTTATTCATTATAAACCAAAGTCCGATGAGCATATTCATACAAATCCTGTAGACGGTAAAGACGTTCCAATTCCTCATTATGGAGTTGTTTTACCATGGGGAACATTTCATGAGTTTGCAAAAAGCTTGGGAAATAGTGCTGTCCAGTTTATAATTGAACCTTATATACGATTTGAAGGACAGATTGGAGAACAAGCCACTATGTTTTTTAAAGACCCTTCAGGAAATGCTTTAGAGTTTAAAGCGTTTAAGGATATCAACCAATTATTTGCTAAATAACTTTCTTCTTTTTAGTAAAATAAAACGGTAAATAAATAAGAAGGAAATATGGTATCAATATGATCTGTGTCACTATAATGTAATATGGCCATTCACCAAAATAATCCAATAAGGTCGCTGACTGTGGCTTTTCATTGAGATAAAAATAATTGGCATTCAACAATGCATTAACAATTACCATCATGGCCACATACAACTGCAACGCCAATATAGATTTAAATACACTTTTAAAGGTTGGTCGCATTCCAAATACAAATGTCGCATAAAAGACAACAATCAAAAGACCTAAATGCACTACCCAATATCTAAAGTAATCGAAGGCAGGAAAACCTTCCGCAATATCTGGTGTAATAACCCCTTGCAAAGTTCCCGCTATAATCCAAAATAATAGTATCTCGTACATCCAATAGTTTCTGTAATAAGTAAATATTGGGATGAGCAGCGCAATAAAACTACATAGATATAAAGGTAAATCCGTTTGGATATTATAAGTGCCTAAACTGATAAAATACAAATGGAACGTCGCTACTGTTAATGAAACGAACCATCCAAATAGTTTGAAAATCTTCTGTTGTTTTAAAATGGTAAGTTTTCTATTTGAATGAGAAATTGAAAAAATGGCAACAATTATTGCTATGGCAATAGGAACCAGATGTTCAAAACTGCCAATAGTAACTCTTTCTGCTAATGTATTTCTGATTATCACACCGCAATATAGCAAAACGCCTTATCACATTTGACGTTCTCTTGCCAGCAAGGTATTTTTCAACAACATGGCTATGGTCATTGGACCAACGCCCCCAGGGACAGGCGTAATATAGCTCGCTTTTTTACTTACGTTTTCAAAATCGACATCTCCCGTTAAATAGTAGCCTCTTTCTTTAGATTCGTCTGCAACTCTTGTTATGCCCACGTCAATTATAACAACATCATCTTTTACCATTTCAGCTTTTAGAAAGTTGGGCACACCTAATGCCGAAATAATGATATCTGCTTGTGAAGTTATTTGGGTGATATTCTTTGTATGGCTATGCGTTAGTGTCACTGTGGAATTTCCTGGAAATCCTTTACGTCCCATAAGTATGCTCATGGGACGACCGACGATATGACTTCTGCCGATGACTACAGTATGCTTACCTTGAGTTTCGACGCCATAACGATCAAGTAATTCCAAAATCCCGAATGGTGTTGCTGGAATAAATGTACTCATATCCAAAGCCATTTTTCCAAAATTCATAGGATGGAAACCATCCACGTCTTTATCTGGATTGACTGCTAGAAGAACTTGTTGCGTATTGATTTGCTTTGGCAATGGTAACTGAATAATAAAACCGTCAATGTCCGGGTTTTCATTGAGTTCTTGAATTTTATCTAGCAACTCTATCTCACTGGTTGTATTCGGCATTCGAATCATAGTCGAGTCAAATCCGACACGCTCACATGCTTTCACTTTACTGGCAACATAGGTAAGACTGGCACCATCGTTACCGACAATAATTGCGGCCAAATGAGGCACTTTTTCGCCTTTTGCCTTCATCTTTTTTACCTGCTCGGTAATTTCATCTTTGATGTCGTTACTTACTTTTTTTCCGTCTAAAAGAATCATATTTATAAAAGTTTTCAGTCGCAGTCACAGTATTCAGTCTGATTTATCTTAAAAAATCATTCTGGATTCACTCCGAATTTATCTGGATTATTAATCATGTAATTAATTAATCGGCCAATCTCTATTCCTTCTTGCGCCAATTTTTTGTAATCATTCTCGCTTAAATATTCACAAGCAAACGCATAGTCTAACCAGACATTTGTTTCTGAATTTTCACCATCGGCATCCGTTAATTTGCTAATGAAATGTCTTGGATATTTACGTTTTCGATAGGATTCAGCAATATTTGCAGAAACAGAACGAGAACTTCGTCTTATTTGGTCAGTCAAAGAGTAGACTTCTTCTTTAGGAAAGGCTTTAGAAATATTAAAAATAGCCATACTCAAATCGAATGATTTTTGATAAGCTATTAATTTTTTAAAATCCATTAACATTTTTTTATTTATGCAAGACTGAAAACTGGGACTGTGACTGAAAACTAAAAATCAACGCATCCCCTTCATGGCCTGCATCATAGCCTTTCCTTTACCGCCCTGCATCATCTTCATCATTTTACTCATCTGGTCGAATTGCTTTAGCAATTGATTGACTTGTTGTACAGATGTTCCAGAACCTTTTCCAATACGTATTTTTCTGCTTGCGTTTATAATGGATGGATTGGTTCGCTCTTCTACCGTCATAGAGTGAATTATTGCTTCAATTCCTTTGAAAGCATCATCGTCAATATCAACATCCTTCATCATTTTGCCTGCGCCAGGTATCATTCCGATAAGGTCTTTCATGTTACCCATCTTTTTGATTTGCTGAATCTGGCTCAAGAAATCATCAAAACCGAATTGATTTTTGGCAATTTTCTTCTGAAGTTTACGTGCTTCCTCTTCATCATATTGTTCCTGTGCTCTTTCAACCAATGAAATCACATCTCCCATCCCGAGGATACGGTCTGCCATACGTGATGGATAGAAGACATCAATCGCTTCCATCTTCTCACCTGTACCAATGAATTTGATTGGTTTATTGACAACTGATTTAATCGAAATCGCTGCTCCACCTCTTGTATCACCATCTAATTTCGTTAAGATGACACCATCAAAATTCAAGATATCGTTGAAAGCTTTTGCCGTATTCACGGCATCTTGACCTGTCATAGAATCGACAACAAACAAGGTTTCTTGCGGTTGAATGGCTTTATGTATATTGGATATTTCCGCCATCATTGCCTCATCAACTGCCAAACGACCAGCCGTATCGATAATCACAACATTGTAACCATTCGCTTTGGCGTGGGCAATACCAGCTTTTGAGATGGCAACGGGGTCATTATTTCCTCTATCGCTATAAACCTCAACACCTATCTGGTCTCCTACGACATGTAATTGGTCAATCGCAGCAGGACGATAAACGTCACAGGCAACTAATAATGGATTTTTGGATTTTTTTGTTTTGAGATAGTTGGCAAGTTTACCCGAAAAAGTCGTTTTACCAGAACCTTGTAATCCCGACATCAAAATGACACTTGGGTTTCCAGACAGATTGATACCTTCAGCATCCCCACCCATCAACTCGGTCAACTCGTCCTTAACAATCTTTACCATTAATTGGCCTGGTTGTAAACTAGTCAATACATTTT
>JBBSLN010000186.1:0-5213 GCA_038255205.1 Flavobacteriales bacterium | reverse complement strand
CATGTTGTGGAGGTGTAAAAGTTAGTAAGACAAATCTAACATTTATTGGCAAATAAAAAAGACATTAGAATGTATCCAATGTCTTTTTAGAAAAATAGTTTTGGTTGGTTAAATAACTATTATATCCATTGTTTGGTAATTGCATTTTTGGAGTGAAAAACCAAAAGGATGCACAGGATAATTACCATAACTATCATTTCATCAGTGGCAAAAGCCATTGTTAAATACGCAATAATACCTATTAAGTTCCAAAGTAATGCGAGTACGCTCAACATCCAGAACCAAACAGGTGCTTTGTTTAAAGGGTTTGTCATAAAAAATTGGTTTAGTTAGAAAAAATTGAAATTTCAGAATATTCCATAACAGTTCATGAAATATTTTGACTAAACATCAACTTATCTCATAAAATATATAACTAAACTATTGTGGATTAATCCTCTAGCACATGCGGAACGGGTGTTTTATTGACCCATTTTCCGTTCTTGGATTCACCCAAAATAATGACATCTTTGGTCTGTTCATAATCCTTTATTGTACGGAGCATTTGCTCTTTAGTGGTTCTATGTAGTTTGATTCCTGAATTTGCACCTCTATTTCTTATCTCTAAATAAAATCCATCTCTGAATTTTATTGGTTTTGTTGGTGGTCTTCCCATAAATATAATATTCTTTATTAACTCGCATATTAGAAAAAATTTTAACAATAAGCAAATCAAAGTATCATAATTAATCGTTAATGTTGATAAATATGCGTTTTTTTGTATCCAAAACTTAAAATGAAATAAAGTTTAAATAACTTTAAGCGATTTAAACATTTATATCAGATTACGTTTGAACTGTTGTTTTATGAGGCAAAAGAAAAAGAAAAAGTCATATAAAGTTAAGAACCTCGCTCCAGGCACATTGGCCTACACTGGGAAAAAGGACTCGGTGGTCACTCATGTTGACATCATTAATTTTAGCCCTACGGTCTATAAGGTTATTCATTCAAAAAATGTTGAAGATGCATTTAATTTTAAAGATAAAGAAACGATAACATGGATTAACGTCAACGGCCTCAATAACTTATCAGATATTGAGACGATTGGGAAACACTATAATCTTCATCCGTTAATATTGGAAGACATTGTTAACATACATCAAAGGCCCAAACTTGATGAATTTGAGGATTACTTATATGTTGTTTTTAAAATGTTATATTATAAGAATGACGATGAGTTGCATTATGAACATGTTAGTCTTGTAGCCGGTGAAGGTTATGTCATTACGTTTCAAGAGGCTGATGGCGATGTGTTTGACGACTTGAGAGAGCGCATCTCCCATGGTAAAGGCAGAGTGAGAAGTTCCGGATCTGACTATTTAATGTATGCCATATTGGACGCTATAGTGGATAATTATTTAACTGTTATTGAGGCGTTTGGTGATAAGGTGGAAGACCTGGAGGATGATGTTTTTGTTGGTGAGCCCAATAATAATGTTTCCAACAATATTCAACGCCATAAACGTGAGATTTTAAAGATAAGACGTGCTATCGGACCATTGCGGGAGGTAATCAATCGACTTGAAAAGACAGAATCAAAAATTATAGAACAAAAAACACACAATTTCCTTCGTGACCTTTACGACCATATTGTCCAAGTGAATGAAAATATTGAGCTTTATCGGGAAATGATTTGGAGTTTAATGGATATGTATATGACCATTATCAGTAATAAAATGAACGAAGTCATGAAAGTTTTGACCATCATAGCAACTATATTTATACCGCTAACGTTCATAGCTGGGATTTATGGGATGAATTTTGACAATATCCCTGAATTGCACTATCAAAATGGTTATTTTGTGCTTTTAGGTGTCATGGCAGTTATTTTCGTGTTGATGCTGATGTATTTTAGAAGAAAAAAATGGTTATAAATAAGAATGAAATAGAATTATAATTTATGAAAGAGCAAATTAATGAAGCCTTTAAAGGTCTTGTTGAGAAATTAATGGTTTGGGTGGATACTATTATCACGGGTTTACCAAACTTAGTATTGGCAATTTTAGTGATCACAGCGGCTTATTTTATCGCTAAATACACTAGTAAATTTGTCAAAAAAGTTGTTGCCAAGCGAGTTAGCCAGGTATCCATAACTAATATTGTGGCAAAACTTTCTGCAATTTTGGTAGGTGTAATAGGAATCTTTCTTGCTTTGGGAATTCTTGATTTAAGCAAGACATTAACAGGATTGATTACTGGTGCTGGTGTCCTGGGTTTAGTTCTTGGTTTGGCGCTTCAAGGAACACTCTCCAATACAATTTCAGGAATTGTGATTTCCTTTAGGGATAAAATACGTATCGGCGACTGGGTAGAAACCCATGATTTTGCTGGTGAAATTATTGACATCAATCTCAATAATTTTGTCTTGAAGCAAACCGACAATAACATCGTGATTATTCCGAATAAGAACATTCTCGAAAGCCCAATGAAAAATTATACGTTGACTCCTCACATAAGGGTCGAATTGGATTGTGGTGTTAGCTATAGTTCTGATTTGGAATTTGTAGAAAAGTTGACCTTGGAGACACTTCGCAATACATTTCATAAAATTGACGATTCAAAGCCACCAGAATTTTTCTTTATGGAATTTGGAGACAGCTCTATAAACTTTAGATGTAGATTTTGGATCGAAGGCACAAGAAATGTGCATAAATTAACGGCAATTAATTTAGCTATCAAAGCTATCAAAAAGGCCTTTGATGCGGAAGGAATCAATATTCCATTCCCAATCAGGACTTTGGAATTTAATAATAATCTAAAGACGGAAACGATTTCAGATTCAAAATAATCTTTTGATATTTATAAGGCTATATTGAATTAAATGTCAAAAGGTTAGACAACTAAATTATGCTTTAACATAATTTAAGTTAATATGGCGGTTTCAGCGTTAAACTGTGTTAAGCATGCTGATTAACCAATATATATTATCTAAATTCACTTTGAGTTTCTAAATAATTCAATTCGATATTAGTATTGATTGAAATTTGATATAATGTTATAGCTCAGAAGAATATCATTAACACTTAAATTCAAGAACAATGAAAAATTTAATTATTATAGTTTCCTTTTTTATGTTTGCCGGGATGTACGCACAAGAAAAGACTCCGGTAGATAAAATGGAATCAACAAAGACAACTACAACTACGATTGATAAAAATGGAGAAAAGGTTATAATGAGTAAAGTAAAAGAAACGACTCGGAAAGAGCAGGAAATAAAAACCGAGCAACGAGAAGGTCAAACTGTCAATGGAGATAAGATTGATACACCCATTAAAGTAACTAAATCCATACAAATAGATAGAGATTGGGATCCATTTTATGATACCATAGATAAGACGGTATATTACAACCTAAATGGCGAGAAAATGACATTTAATTCTAACGATTCAGGATTTTTGATGTCTTCTTCGGAAAATAATTTATATGGAGAGGCAAGAAAATCCACTAATAATCATTTTTATTTAACAACCACCAGAGGGTATCCCGGAGTTGGATATTTTGACAGCAATGGAAATTTTATCGTCGAATATTACGATAAACAAAATAGTGTAGTGGTTATGGAAATTTATGAAGCGAGTAGCTTCTAATAATTGTCCGATTTTATATAAAGTCCCGATTATGTCGGGACTTTTTTAATACTTTTAGTTTCAGTTAAATTAGATTATGTCCAATATCAAGGTGCCAAAAGAACTTTTTGATTTTTTCAAAAAGCTAGAAAAGAATAATGACCGTGATTGGTTTAATGAACATAAAACCGAATTTAAAAAGATAGAAGCTGATACTAAGAAAGTGTATAAATCGCTGGGTGAATTAATGAAGGTTCACGACGAGGTTGACGACGCAAAGGTCTTCAGAATTTATCGTGATGTACGATTTTCAAAAAACAAATTACCTTATAAGACCCATTTTGGTGGTGCCTTTCAAAGAAAAAAACCACAATTGCGTGGTGGTTATTATTTGCATTTACAGCCCAATAACGAATCGTTCATTGCGGCTGGTTTTTGGGACCCCGAAAAGGAAGATTTATTTAGAATTAGGAAAGAGTTTGAAACAGATGATACTCAAATCCGTAAAATTGTCTCAGATAAATATTTTAAGAAAGTTTGGGGCAAATTTGAAGGTGTTGAATTGAAAACAGCTCCCAAAGGTTTTGACAAAGAACATCCAGCAATAGACCTCATTAGGAAGAAGCAATTTATCTTTACGAAAAAATATACCGACAATGCAGTATTGGCGGATGGCTTTTTCGAAGATGTCAATACATCATTCAAAGCAATACGCCCATATTTTGATTATATGAGTGAGATTTTGACGACTAATTTAAATGGAGAGTCGATTATATAACCTCTGTAATCGTAAAAGAGTTACCGTTAAATTCTACAGTATTACCTTTATATTTACCCATTAACAGCATTCCGATAGGCGAGTGTTGAGAAATGGCAAAATAGTTACCATCACTGATATCAATTTTTCCGGCACTTACGCAAAGGAAGAAATTATTGTTGGTTGTTTTAACGACACTTCCAAGAATGACTTTATCTGATACAGTTTTCGAACTTATATCTTTCAGTCCATTGAGCATTTTATTTGCTTCACTTAAATGTTGAGAGTTTTTCTCTAAATCACTTAAAAGTTTGCTATTTCCTGAATCGTCATCATCTCCGCCGCCTTTATCACTGTTTTCTATGGATTCCTTGATGGTTTCCAACTCATTTTTATAATTTGCTATGCGTTTATTGGCGTAGTCTAAACAGGCTTGTAGTAATTCGTGTTTTATCTTCATATAGCTTTAGCCATTGTAGGCTCAAATACTTGTATATGACCTATAAAACGCTCTTTTACAATGTTCATGATTCGTTTGTTCAATGCCGAAGAATTCAAGATATAAATTCCGTATTCTTCAATCGTAAACTGCCCGATAATCATGCCTTTAACAGAGTTTCGGAACTTCATGTCCTTGTGTATAGCGTTTTCTATATAGTCTAATTGTTTTTGCAAAGATAAATCATAAAAAAGATTTTTATGCTTTGCGACGTAATTTTTAAAAACTTCTATCAATAAATCGTGTTGAAGTTTAATGACCTGACGAATGGTGGTGTTCTGGAAACACTCTTCGGCACTCATATTGTCAAATAACATGGCATTCGAAATTTCTGGACGAATCGCAAGCAAAT
>JBBSLN010000185.1:0-5247 GCA_038255205.1 Flavobacteriales bacterium | reverse complement strand
TAGGTCATGGGTTTCCTGATTATGTGTTTTGTTTTGAGCCCCATTTAAGAAAAACTGTTGGGACGAAGTAAAACTTGTTAAATCGAGACCACGGACATTTCGATTTATTTTGTCATTGTTGAAGTCATAGTAAAAGTTAGCAACTCCTGTTTTGAGAATTGTATGGGATTTATTACTAGCTGATTTATTTTTTCCAAATGAAATACTTGAACTAAAAACAAGGAAGATAAGTACTAGGTAGTAGGTGGCGTAGTTTTTTTTCATCTTTAAAAGGTATTAATATCAATTTTTTGACAACTTCGAATGTTTATGGTATACGAAGAATGTTCGATTTAGGTTCTGAATGCTATTAACCAATAAAAGAGGGATATACAAACTTACTTCTAGGTGATTGCGTGACGAAATTTAATCGATGATATGCCAAATAAAACTATGAACGATTGAAATGATAGCTCATCTCGTGGTTTTTACCTATTAAGTTGATAAATAATTGAAAGTTAGAAAATTGGGTGAGAGTACTAAAATTGTATTGGTAGATTCAATACCATAATGTCCGATAAAGAATCAAGACCGCCCCGATGGCTATCGGGACTGTTAGAGCCAAGAACCAAGACTTAAGTCGTTTAGCCTTGAAATATAGGTTTTAAAACAAAGCATTCTCTTTTTCCATGTGTCGGTAGAATTTTTAAACATTTAAACAAATAAGGTCATTATCAGACAATACTTCGGTCCCTCTTTGTAGACCTTCATTTTTCAACGTCGCTCAAATTTTAAACGGACAACAGTGATTCAAAACGACTTGAATAAAATGAATCGGGCATATAAGCAAGAACATCATTTTTGCTAACATAGGACCTCATTTGAATTTAGGCGACTGCCCATAATAACAATCCTAAAATCGTTGAATTTAAGTGCGGGTTTTATGAAGTTTCCATAAAATGCTTATAGTCTTCATAAAAGGCTTCAAAGAACGCCATTTTTTCGTTAAAGAATTCCATGACGGCTCGCCATGTGTTTTTGTTGTGGATGGAGACGTTTTGCTCTAAAGGCACATAAACCCGTGAAATGTCCTTTCCGTTTTCAAGAAGGTATTCTTCTTCGAAGATGGCTTCGGGTAAATAATCATCTTTCAGGATCGTTTTTAGGGATTGGAGTTTTTCCCAATAGTTGATACGGTTTTCTAAGTTGTCTTCTAGGTCTAAAGCGACCAAAGCACCCTTGGTATCAAAATGGAATTTGAAGGAGAGGCCTTTGATTTTGGTATCATATAATATCCATTTTCGTGGAAATGATTTCCCATAACTGATCCAAAAGTCTTCTCTTAATTTACGGCTTTCTTCTTTTGTGAACATTATTTCAGTCTTCAGTCTTCAGTCTTCGGTCTTCGGTCATCAGTTGGTTTGTGAAGGCGGCTTCTTGTTTTTTAACCGCAATCGTCGCAAAGGTTTACGCAAAGTTCGCAAGGCATGTTTTTCAATTTCAACTTGAATTTCAACTTCAACTTGTCGTTCATCCGTCTTCGGTCATCCGTCCTTTTTTAAATGAGATACGCCACCACAACCCCCAACACAATCACCACCAACTTCGACAAATTAAATTTATGGCCTTCACTGCTTTCAAATAATATGATGGTGGAAATATGAAAGAAAATACCAATCACGATGGCATTAATATAATAAACGTATCCTTCCACGAGCTCAACCGTATTCGAAATTAAGGTCCCGAGAGGTGTCATGGATGCAAACACTACCAAAAACAAGACAATTTGAACTTTCGAAAAACTGGACTGCAGCAAATACGACGTCATCAACGCAGCAATCGGAATTTTATGCACCAGCACCCCATACACCATGTCATTATGCTGATGGATTGGGAAGCCCTCCAAAAAACTATGGATACACAAACTGATGAACAATAACCATGGAAACGCGGTTTCATTTTTATGGATATGAATGTGCCCATGTTCTGCACCTTTTGAAAAGAATTCAAGTATAATCTGAAACAAAATTCCGCTCATAATAAAGAGACCCGTTTGTTTGCCTTCCAGATGTTCATAGACTTCAGGCAATAGATCAAATAAGGTCAATGCCAATAAAAACGCCCCACTAAAAGAGAGGAGGAGCTTTGTGGACATCGATTTGGAATTCTTAAAAACAAGGGCCAGCATGACTCCAAATGCTACGGCAAATATGGGAAATAGATAGTTGGTCATAATAGTTCCCACGAACGTGGGAATCTCATTTTAAAAGTTAGCATTTAAAATTAGTCTATTCATCAGCGAAATATAGTGAAATTCAATTCAAATAACCCATTCGCGAAAATTCGTAAAATTCGCGTAATTCGCATCCTACTTAAAAATCATCACAATGCGTTCAGACGTTCCTTTATGAAACTTTCGCAATTTGTAATCGCCAAACACATCCAAAAGGTACACCCCAGCGTCTTCAAACAACACCTCAAAATCCTTTAAGCTCAACGCTTTCACACGCTCTTGAAATTGATACGCTTCACCAGCATGGTTGAATTCGATATTCTTGACGATATAGCCATCACGAATATAGCGTTTCTGGTGGAATTCAATGCCTTCAACGATCTTGACATCTTCTGCGATTAAATTCTCAATGATAAAATCGGTGTTCATAAAGTCGATGACGCCAAATCCGAAGTCATTCAAATCCTCTTTTATCGCCTTGATGGTATTGAGATTGTCTTCTTCTTTCTCAAAATAGCCAAAGCTCGTAAATAAGTTAAAAACGGCATCAAATTTCTGTTTATAGGGTTTGCACATATCGTGCACGTCAAAATGAAGCGTATCGTTTTCGAATTGTTTGGCGTAAGCGATACTGTTTTCAGACAAATCAACACCCGTCACATCATAACCCAAAGAATTGAGATACACCGAATGTCGTCCTTTACCACATGCCAAATCCAATATTTTACCATTTTCCGGTAGGTTGAGGTAATCAGTGAGCGTGTCCATAAACTGATGTGCCTCGTCATGGTCCCTGTCCTTATACAAGATGTGATAAAACGGCGAGTCGAACCACGAAGCATACCATTGTGTTGTGTCTTTATTCATACTATAATCAACTATTGAGCCCCGAAACTTCGGGTATATTTAATCTTTTTTCGGGTTTATTCCCCGAGGCTCTGCCTCGTTTTATTTTTTTGGAATTTGGAATTTGACATTTTTGGAATTTTAATACCTCGTGGGCTTGCCCCCAGGTAGTTTATTCGTTTTTCAGTCCAAATCTCTCTATTGTGGACCGCCATTGGTTTGAGCCCGATATTTCAGGATGGAATTTGGAATTTGAAATTTGACATTTTTTTGTATGGGGTTTGCTTTTCCGTAAAAACTACAAAGCACCAGGCTTTCCGCTATATCTTTTTTTTGACCAGAATCTTTCAGCTGAAAAATAATCGTTCGAGTTGGTCAAAAAAAAGGATGACGCTGCAATCCTTAACCCAGTTTCATTAGTTTAAACTCAACTTCATTGCGTAATCCCCCTCCAGATTTCAAGAGTTTCGAATTAACTCCGAAGCATAACCCTCGAACCTAATATGGGCTAAACCACATACAAGCCGCAAAAATACTTTATTTTTGCAATCTATAGTAAGTGAACAATGGATAATAATTTTAATATGGTAGCCAAGACCTTATTTGGCTTTGAGGATTTATTGGCAAAGGAATTGACACAACTTGGTGCGCAAGATGTAAAAACAGGTGTGCGAAACGTGAGTTTTTCGGGAGATAAGGGCTTTATGTACAAAGCCAATCTCGCATTGCGAACGGCCATTAAAATCCTAAAACCCATCCATTCCTTTAAAGTCAAAAATGAACAGGATTTGTATGACCAACTCTATAAAATGGACTGGGAGCACTATCTGAAACCAACAGGCACTTTAGCCGTAGATGCCACCGTTCATTCCACGGTTTTTACACACTCGCTCTACATTGCACAAAAGACGAAAGATGCCATCGTCGATAAATTTCGAGACACGACGGGACAGCGCCCAAATGTCGATTTGAAATTTCCTGACCTTAAGATCAATGTACATATCGATAGGGATTATTGTAATATTTCATTGGATGCTTCTGGTGACTCATTGCATAAACGTGGCTATAAAAGGGCAACGAATATTGCACCAATCAATGAAGTGCTTGCAGCAGGATTAGTTATGCTTTCTGGTTGGGATGGACAGTCAGATTTTATGGATCCAATGTGTGGAAGTGGAACCATTCTTTGTGAAGCTGCGATGATAGCCTGCAATATTCCACCCAATTTAATGCGTAAGGAATTTGCCTTCGAGCGCTGGCAAGATTGGGATGTGGAATTGTTTGAAAAAATCGAAGAATCCTTATTAGGCAAAACAAGAGATTTTCATCATAAAATAATAGGTTACGACAAATCGCCAAGCGCAGTTGCCAAGGCAAAGGAGAACATCAAAAATGCACAATTGGAAGATTTTATCGAAGTGAAACACGAAGATTTCTTCAAAACCCAAAAAGGAGGAGACGAGAAATTGCATATGGTATTTAACCCACCTTATGGCGAGCGTCTAGATATTGAGATGGAATCCTTCTATAAAAGTATAGGTGACACTTTGAAACAAAACTACCCAGGAACGGATGCTTGGTTTATCACTTCAAATCTTGAAGCGTTGAAACATGTCGGTTTACGACCTTCAAGAAAAATCCATTTGGTAAACGCAAAGTTAGAAGCGCGCTTGGTAAAGTATGTGATGTATGAAGGGAGTAAGAAAGCTAAATTTCACTCTCCAACTTAAAAATCAGAATTTTGTACTTTTAATTCAGTTTTATTAATCAATAATGGTTTAACCAGTTGAAACCAAACTCACCAGTCACCGCCATAATGCCTTTTTTATGCCTAATGTTTTACCCGTTAGTCGTTCTAATACTCATTGGTTGGTTGATTATTCCAGGTTTTAAGGTATACATAAAAGAAATTGTTGACGTCTTTCTTACCACCTCTTTAGTATTGATTCCTGTTCTTTTCATTCCAACAGGAAAATTCAGAAGCAGATTAGCTTTATTTTTTACGTACTTATTAGCTGCTTTAGTGTTTGTGAAATTAAGTTTCTATTACCATTATGAAGTTAAAATCAATGCATCCGCTTTTTTTGTGATTTTTGAAACTTATGCTTCAGAAGCTTCTGATTTTTTGAGAAATTATTTTGATAAGATTGTTCTCTTATTAATGGGTTTGCTGCTATTACCACTCCAAT
>JBBSLN010000184.1:0-5249 GCA_038255205.1 Flavobacteriales bacterium | reverse complement strand
GATAATATTTTTGTGAACAAAGTGGTGGTGGTCGATACGGAATTAGAATGGACAGATGGTATTGGTAATCCTGATGAGGCACCATTTGCAGATGGTCAAACAGAAGTAGCATTTGTTTTTACCCCAGATGCTCCAGGACATCATCAATATGGAACTACGGCATTAATTAATGATTGTAGAACTTACGATGAAGACGGTACGGCTTTAATAGATATCTATGTTTCTTATTCTTATGCCGGAGAAAATGTTGCGTATTTAAGTCAAGAATGTGGTCGAAATACAGTTCAGTTGAACGCTTATGATAATAGAATATCTGCTAGACAGAATGCTGCCAAAGGATCTTTTACCCTTCCAGTTAATTGTGTTAATTGTGATGATGATGGGACTGGCGAAGAAGGGGTCTGGTCTATTGCTGGAAATAGCCCATGTGGTGGTGGATCTTTTTCAGATTTGAATGATCCTAATGCGCTTTTTACAGCAGAAGCAGGAACCTATACTTTAACTTGGACTGTTGCCGGTTGTGCAAGTTATATAACAGTAACAACTACAAATTGTAACCAGATTGATTTTGATGGCACCAACGATTATATTGATTTTGAAACTAATAATTTTCATTTTAATAGTGGAAACTTTAGTATTGAGGTATGGGTAAAACCAGAGGTGCTTTCTGAAACGCATACTATTTTTTCGAAAAGAAATAATAGTGGTTCTAATACAGGCTATGATTTGAGTGTAAACAGCTCCGGTATTGTATCATTTAACAGTAACCAATCAGGCACCATAAACTCCTCACCTCATAGGATTAATACAGATCGTTGGTATCACATTGCAATGACATATTCAGGAGGACGGTATACCTTGTATATTGATGGGGTTCTTATTAAGTCTAATACAGGGAACCGTCCCTCATCAAATACCTATAAAGCAATTTTGGGAGCTATGGACGATACTGCTTCTAATAATCCTAAAAAATATTTTAAAGGTTGGATAGATGAATTTAGGATATGGAATGTGGGGCTTACAGAAGATCAGTTGCGTCAAATGATGAATCAAAAAATAATTTTAAGTCCTACCGTTGCAGGAAATGTGCAGGGAGAAACGATTCCCGTTGATATTCATGGATTGTCTTGGTCAAATCTATCTGCTTATTTTCAAATGGAACCTACTAAATTGACTTGCGGTTATTTAGAATCGACTTCGAGTTCAATAAAGGGGAAATTAAGAAATATCTCATCCAACCAAATTAAAACCGCACCAATTCCTTACACGTCGACTGCAGACGGTCTATGGGATGCTGACAATACATGGACGCATCCTGCTGTTTGGGATGTTCCAAATGGTCTAGGTATTGATGGCACAACTCGAATTAACTGGAACATAGTGCGCACCGACCATAATATCGTATCAAACACTAGAGATTTGACCTTATTGGGATTATTGGTAAATAAAAGTGAACTAACCATCACTGGTCCGGGAATACAAAATGAAACCAATTCTGGAACCGGATTGTGGGTGACCCATTATTTAAAAATTAATGGAAAAATTGATTTGGTTGGCGAATCGCAACTCGTACAAAAACGTTTGACATCATCACAATTGAGCGATAGCTATTTAGATCCAGCCAGTGCGGGATCTATTGAGCGTGACCAACAAGGCACGGCTGATAAGTTCACCTACAATTATTGGGGATCGCCCGTCGGAGTGATGAATACAACTTCAAATAATAATAGCTACAGAGTAAAAGATGTGATGAAAGATGGAGTAAACAATATCAATTGGTTATCTTCTGGTTATAACGGAACCAATACAAGTCCAATCGGAATTGCAGATTATTGGATTTGGAAATATGCAAATCTTCCTGATAATTCATATGCCTCATGGCAGCACATGCGAAGTACCGGGACCATCAAAGCAGGCGAAGGATTCACCATGAAAGGACCTGGTTCGGGTGCAATTTTGACAAATCAAAATTATGTATACACAGGTAAACCAAATAATGGAGACATTAACTTGACCTTAGATGGTGGCAACGACTATTTAGTAGCCAACCCATACCCTTCTGCTATCAATGGACTTCAATTTATATTAGACAATGGTCCTGTAATTGCAGGAAGTGACCCAAGTATTTCCGGAACTTTATATTTCTGGGAACATTGGGGTGGCGGCTCGCACGTTTTGGCACAATACCAAGGTGGTTATGCAACCTATAACCTTTCTGGTGGCACGCCGTCGGCATCGTTTGGCACGAACGATCCGAATGTAGGTACCGGAGGCACACCAACAAAAATACCAGGACGCTACATACCAGTGAGTCAAGGGTTCTTTGTGGTGGCAGAAGGTTCTGGTGGGACCATAAAATTCAATAACGGGCAACGTATTTTCAAAAGAGAAGGAAATCATAATTCTGTTTTCTTAAGGTCTTCGGAAGCAACCACAACTACGGACTACAATCCTGATGGTGAAGATTTACGCATGAAATTCAGAATCGGTTTTAATTCTGTCAATACGATTCATAGACAATTGTTGTTGACCATTGACCGTAATGCCACAGAAGGTATCGATTGGGGCTATGACGCTAAATATATCGATAATCAAATGGATGATATGTATTGGATGATTAACAATGAAAAATTCAATATTCAAGGCAGGGATGTTATTACTGAAATAAGTGTTGTTCCTTTAGGGCTTCACTTAAAGAACGGGGGTCAAAACAAAATCAGTATCGATTTCTTGGAAAACGTACCAGATGAAATTCAAATATTCCTCCATGATAAGGTATTGGATACCTACCATAATTTAAGACAAAGCCAATATGTATTTAGTCTTCCGGCTGGGACCTATTTAGATAGGTTTGAGCTGACTTTCCAAGAAGGTTCTGCATTAAGCGTGAAGGAGGATGAAATGACTTCTCTGGAAATTTTTTACGCCAATGCCTACAAAAGTTTGGTTTTAGTCAATCCCACCCTAAGGAATATCAAAAGTATAGAATTGTTTAATATAATGGGGCAATCGATATGCACTATCAAACCAATTGAAACCTTAACCTATTCAGAATACAAAGTAAAGAACTTGAGTACTGGCACATATATTGTTAAGGTAGATACTGAACACGGTCAAACCTCTAAAAAGGTGTTAGTTAAATAGACTCCCCAAATCATATTTAGTGACTAACAAAAAGCTCCCGTACATCGGGAGTTTTTTTATTTTAGTTTACTTATGAGTTGATCCATGGTAAGTTCTTCCTGTTCACCGGTAGCCATGTTTTTTAAGGTAAAGATATTGTTTTGAAGTTCCGATTCACCAACCAAAATTACATTGGGAATCTTTCGCTTGTTGGCATGGTTCATTTGTTTGATGAACTGTTTTTTAGACGTTAAAGCGTCAGGATAGAGTTCTGTTTTGATGCCTTCTGAACGTAATTGTTTGATGGCTTTTAAACATGCAAAAGCTTCGTCGTCGCCAAAATTCAAGAACAACGCTTTTACGTTGTTGCTGATGGTTTCAGGAAAGAGATTCAAAGCTTCGAGTACCAAATAAATTCGGTCGAGACCAAAACTGATGCCTACGCCGCTCATATCTTTTAATCCAAAAATTCCTGTAAGGTCATCATAACGTCCGCCTCCACCTATAGATCCCATATCGACCCCTTTTGGTGCGGATACTTCAAAAATAGCACCCGTATAATAATTAAGTCCACGCGCTAAAGTAACATCCAATTGCAAGGTCGTGGTTTTTAATCCCAAAGCCGAAATGGACTTGTCGATAAACTCCAATTCTTCAATTCCTTTTCGCCCTTGTTCGGAAGTTGACAAAATGGATTTTAATTCTTCAATTTGAGCTCCAAAGCCTCCGGATAAATTGAACAAAGGTTGCAATTTGTCAATACCGGATTGTGGAATGCCTTTGCCAAGCATTTCTTCCTTGACCTTCTCCTCGCCTATTTTATCTAGTTTGTCTAAAGCAACCGTGAAATCAATCAGCTTATCTTGTGCACCAATGACTTCTGCAATACCTGATAATATTTTTCGGTTATTTATTTTGATGGTAACGCCTTCCAGCTTTAAGGCCGAAAAAACAGCATCGTATAATTGAACAAATTCCACTTCTTGCCATAAGGATGTTGAACCTACCACATCAGCGTCACATTGATAAAATTCTCTGAAACGTCCTTTTTGTGGACGGTCGGCTCTCCAAACGGGTTGTATTTGGTAACGTTTGAATGGGAATTCTATATCGTTTTGATGTTGTACGACGTATCTTGCGAATGGAACTGTTAGGTCGTAGCGGAGGGCTTTTTCGCTAATAGAGGAAGTGATTTTATTGGAATCTTTTTCTGAATAGGCACTTTCATCAGCCTTACCTAAAAAATCCCCAGAATTCAAAATCTTAAAAATCAGTCGATCCCCTTCATCGCCATACTTTCCCATTAAGGTTTCGGAGTTTTCAAAACTTGGCGTTTCAATTGGTTGAAATCCGAACAATTCAAATTGCGAACGAATCGTATCAAAAATATAATTTCGCTTCGCCACCTCTTCGGGATTAAAATCTCGTGTACCTTTTGGGATGCTTGGTTTTTGTGCCATAATATATTCCTGCGAAGCCAGGAATCTCGTTTTTATAGTTACTACTCCTGCAAAAATATCACAATTTTAATAATTTAGACATATAATAGGGAGCAAATGAAACGCGCGTTAGTGTCCCGTAGATCTACCAGATTTCCAGAGAGCTGTTTCTGATTCTTTTGCGCGGAATATCTCAATATTGAAAAAATCAACAACTATTCGAATTTTTTGTCACGCATTAGTGTCCCGCAGATCTCGCAGATTTTCGCAGAGCTGTCTCTGATTCATTTGTGCATAATCAGCTCAATATTGAAAAAAATCAACAACTATTCGAATTTTTTGTCACGCATCAGTGTCCCGCAGATCTCGCAGATTTTCGCAGAACTGTATCTGATTCTTTTTTACGGAATCTTCCCAATATTGAAAAAATCACCAACTATTCGAATTTTTTGTCACGCATCAGTGTCCCGCAGATCTCGCAGATTTTCGCAGAGCTGTATCTGATTCTTTTTTACGGAATCTTCCCAATATTGAAAAAATCAACAACTATTCGAATTTTTTGTCACGTATTAGTGTCCCGCAGATTTCGCAGATTTTCGCAGAACTGTTTCTGATTCTTTTTTACGGAATCTTCCCAATATTGAAAAAATCAACAACTATTCGAATTTTTTGTCACGCATCAGTGTC
>JBBSLN010000183.1:0-5279 GCA_038255205.1 Flavobacteriales bacterium | reverse complement strand
TATTTAGAGATAAGAAATAGAGGTGCAAATTCAGGAATCAAACTACATAGAACCACTAAAGAGCAAATGCTCCGTACAATAAAGGATTATGAACAGACCAAAGATGTCATTATTTTGGGCGAATCCAAGAACGGAAAATGGGTCAATAAAACACCCGTTCCACATGTGCTAGAGGAGTAATCCACAATAGTTTAGTTATATAATTTATGAGATAAGTTGATGTTTAGTCAAAATATTTCATGAATTGTTATGGAATATTCTGAAATTTCAATTTTTTCTAACTAAACTAATTTTTTATGACAAACCCTTTAAACAAAGCACCTGTTTGGTTCTGGATGTTGAGCGTACTCGCATTACTTTGGAACTTAATAGGTGTTATTGCGTATTTAACAATGGCCTTTGCCACAGATGAAATGATAGCTATGGTAATTATCGTGTGCATCCTTTTGGTTTTTCACTCCAAAAATGCAATTACAAAACAATGGATATAATAGTTATTTAACCAACCAAAACTATTTTTCTAAAAAGACATTGGATACATTCTAATGTCTTTTTTATTTGCCAATAAATGTTAGATTTGTCTAACTAACTTTTACACCTCTACAACATGGTTATTTCAACGCTCGATTGGATCATTATTGTCTGCTTTTTGCTGCTTTTTGCTGGAATCGGCATCTATGTTTCAAAACAGGCAGGAAAGGATTCGAAAGCGTTTTTTCTTTCAGGAAGGAATATGCCATGGTGGTTACTTGGTGTTAGTATGGTAGCGACAACATTCGCGGCTGATACGCCAAATTTTGTTGCTGGTGTTATAAGAGAAGATGGTGTGTATGGGAATTGGATTTGGTGGAGCTTCCTTCTGACAGGAATGTTGACTGTATTTTTCTATGCTCGTTTATGGAGAAAAAGCGGTATCACAACTGATCTAGAATTCTACGAATTACGTTACAGCGGAAAAAGCGCAGCCTTTTTAAGAGGGTTTAGAGCCATTTATTTAGGTGTGTTCTTTAACGTAGTGATAATGGCTAATGTATGTTTGGCAGCCATAAAAATTGGACATGTGATGTTCGGATTATCTTCCTGGGCTGTACTATTGATTGCATCACCAATCGTAGTCATCTATTCTGCATTAGGAGGCTTAAAAGGTGTTTTATTAACTGATTTTGTACAGTTTATCATTGCTATGGTTGGAAGTATTTGGGCGACCGTTTATATTGTTAACATGCCCGAAATTGGAGGTATTCAAAAATTACTTTCTACGCCTGCGGTTGCGGCAAAAACTGGTATGCTGCCAGATTTTTCAAATCCTGAATTATTGATTCCCTTGCTGATCATACCGCTTGCCGTGCAATGGTGGAGCGTTTGGTATCCAGGAGCGGAGCCTGGTGGTGGTGGTTATATCGCGCAACGTATGCTCGCAGCAAAAGATGAAAAGCATGCAATCTGGGCCACCCTATTTTTTAATGTTGCACATTATGCCTTAAGACCTTGGCCATGGATTGTGATTGGCTTGGCCTCTATCATTATTTATCCTAACATAGAAAGCCTGCAAGCGGCTTTTCCCAATTTGAATCCATCGTTTGTAAAAAATGATTTATCCTATCCAGCAATGCTAACATTTTTGCCTGCTGGCTTACTCGGAATCGTTGTAACTTCGTTGATTGCGGCTTTTATGAGTACAATTTCAACACATCTCAATTGGGGAAGTTCTTATGTTGTGAATGATTTCTATGCTCGATTTATACGTCCTGAATCATCAGATAAAGAACAGGTACTCATAGGAAGAATTTCAACAATTCTAATGATGATTTTCGCTGCTTTATTAGCATTAGTTCTAGAAGAGGCTCGCGATGCTTTTAATTTGTTGCTTCAAATTGGTGCTGGCACCGGTTTGTTATTTATTTTGAGATGGTTTTGGAGCAGAATCAATCCGTATAGTGAAATTGCCGCCATGGCATTGTCTTTTGTAATTGCTTTATTCTTTTTCGTAAACGGAAAAATGGAAATGCCTTTGGTTGAACTGGCAGGTCATTGGCAATTAGTATTTGGCGTTGTCGTCACAACTATAGGATGGGTTGCTGTCACTTTTATGACTAAACCGTCTGATGAAGAAACTCTTAATTCATTCAACAGTTTGATTTTCGGGAATGAATCGAAATTCAAGGGCTTTGGAATGAAAATATTAGGATTCTTTGCAGGTGTGGTCGGTGTTTATTGTGCCTTGTTTTCCATTGGAAATTTTATTTATGGAAAAACAGCATTAGCCCTAGGACTATTTACCGTTACAATAATATGTGGGTTATTAATCATTAAATCGTTTAGAGAACCAAAATAATCAGTGACGCTTTTTGAGAACATCCACAACATCATTCAATTTGAATCCTTTCGCTTGAAGCAAAATCAAATAATGGAACAATAAATCAGCACTTTCATCGAGAAAGAGTTCATTATTATTGTCTTTGGCCTCAATAACAACTTCAATGGCCTCCTCTCCCACTTTTTGGGCTATTTTATTGATGCCTTTTTCAAATAATGAAGACACGTAAGAATCATTGGGTACAGAATTTTCCTTTCGATTTTGAATTACATTTTCCAACTCTGTAAGAAATCCAAAGTTTTGAATATTTGTTTCATCCCAACAGGTGTCCGAACCTTTGTGGCACGTTGGCCCTTCTGGATTCGCTTGAATCAACAAGGTATCATTGTCACAATCCACCTTCATACTAACTAGATTAAGAACGTTGCCGCTCACCTCACCTTTGGTCCATAATCGGTTTTTACTTCTGCTAAAAAATGTAACCTTTTTGGTCTCTTGGGTTTTATCAAAAGCTTCTTTATTCATGTAGCCTAACATCAATACATTCTTTGTTGTTGCATCTTGAATGATGGCTGGGATTAGTCCGTCGTTGTTAAATTTTATTGTCATTTCTGTTATATTCCTTTCTGAAAATTATTATGTCTGTCACTTCGAGCGTAGTCGAGAAGCTTCAGGTAGAGTCTCTCGACTCCGCTCGAGATGACAGTAATCGGTATTTATAATCGTACTTCAAGGTTATTATTTCTCAATTCTTTCTTTAAATCTATAATCTCAATCTCCCCAAAATGAAACACACTCGCGGCCAAAGCTGCATCAGACTTGCCGATTTTGAAGGTGTCCACAAAATGTTGCATGTTGCCCGCTCCGCCTGAAGCGATGATTGGAATGTTCAGTTCTGATGACAATTTAGCCAAGGCTTCATTAGCAAATCCTTCTTTGGTTCCGTCATTATTCATGGATGTGAATAGAATTTCTCCTGCCCCTCTTCTTTCGACTTCTTTTGCCCATTCAAATAAATCCAGTTCGGTTGGAATGCTTCCGCCAGCCAAATGAACTTTCCATTGACCGTCAACTTGTTTCGCATCAATTGCAACGACGATGCATTGATTGCCAAATTTATTGGATAGTTCGTTTATCAATTCTGGTCTTTTAATAGCTGATGAATTAATGGACACTTTATCAGCGCCGCACTTCAGAAGCATATCAACATCGGCTATCGATGAAATACCACCTCCCACTGTAAAAGGAATATTGACTTGCTCTGCAACCTTCAGAACCATATCTATCATGGTTTTTCGCCCTTCGAGAGTTGCTGATATATCCAAAAACACCAATTCATCAGCGCCTTTCTCTGCATATTGCTTTGCCAATTCCACAGGGTCGCCAGCGTCACGTAAATTGACAAAGTTGACTCCTTTAACGGTTCTACCGTTTTTTATATCCAAACAAGGGATGATTCGTTTTGTAAGCATAAACTAAAGTTTGAAGTACGATAATAAATATTTGAAGTTAAAGAGTCCTCAATTAATACTGATTTTATAAATTAAGTCTATTTTCACACTTCATATTTTTAATATTTCATTTCTAATATTGAATTAAATCTCTTAAACTGATTTTATTTTCATACAACGCTTTTCCGATGATTACCCCCTCGCAACCCAATTCCTCTAAAGTATTAATATCCTCCATACAAGAAACACCTCCAGATGCTATCAACTTAACGGAATGACCATCACTTTTAGAGCAGTCGTCAATGATTTTTTTATATAATTCAAAGGACGGGCCTTCAAGCATTCCATCTTTGGAAATATCAGTACAAATAACATATTGAATGCCTTTCTTTTGGTATTCTTCAATAAACGGAATAACATCCAAATCACTTTTTTGTTGCCAGCCATTCGTAGATATTTTACCCTCATGACAATCTGCACCTAGAATAATTTTTGCAGGCCCGTATGTATTCAACCATCCTTCAAAAGTTTTAGTATCATTAACAGCAATGCTCCCACCGGTGATTTGTCGAGCACCAGAGTTAAACGCAATTAACAAGTCTTCATTACTTTTTAACCCACCTCCAAAATCAATTTTTAAACTTGTTTTTGAAGCTATTTGTTCCAGCACTTTATAGTTGACGATATGCTTTGCTTTGGCGCCATCTAAATCCACCAAATGCAGATATTCAATTCCTGATGCTTCGAATTGTTTGGCAACTTCCAACGGGTCCTCGTTGTAAATTTTTTTGGTATTATAGTCACCTTTCGTGAGTCTGACACATTTTCCGTCTATAATATCTATTGCTGGTATGATTCTCATTTTTGATTTACGATTTACGATTTACGATTTTAGAATTTGGTGTTTGGTGTTGTTTGGTGTTGTGTCTAAAAAATTACCTAAAACTTGCTCTCCCGCTGTGCTGCTCTTTTCAGGGTGAAATTGCACCCCATAAAAGTTACCTTTTTGTAAGGCAGAGCTATAGTTTAATTCGTAATTCGTTGTTGAAATTGTTTCATTGCACAATTCAGCATAATAACTGTGGACAAGGTACATGTATTCATTGTCTTTTACATTATTAAAAAGGTTTGATTTTAAGCTAGTTATTGTGTTCCAACCCATTTGAGGGACTTTTACCTTATCTGAAAAACGCTTGACATTCACATCAAAAATCCCTAAACCTTGTGTATTACCTTCTTCTGAATTATTACAAAGCAATTGCATCCCCAAACAAATTCCCAATACGGGCTGTTTTAAACTTGGAATCAGTTTGTCCAATCCATTTTCTTTCAACTTCTTTATGGCGTTACTTGCTTCACCAACACCTGGAAAAATGACTTTGTCAGCTGATAAGATGTCGTTCGGATTTTTCGATAAAATGGCGTCAACTCCTAATCGTTTTAAGGCAAATTGAACACTTTTAGTATTTCCGGCTCCGTAATCGATAATGACTATTTTCAAATTATTTTAG
>JBBSLN010000182.1:0-5308 GCA_038255205.1 Flavobacteriales bacterium | reverse complement strand
ACTATTGTTTACAACTAAAAACTATGCCAAAATAGTATATTTGGAAGGAAGAGAATAGAACTTTAAGATAGTTTTATTAAGAAGGTTATCAAGAAATAAGTTGAAATTGAAGTTGAACTTGAACTTGAGCTTGAAGTTGAATTTAATAACATTAAGTACAACGCCGCATTTCAATTTACAAACCGACTATGCCAGCTTTCACTCGCAGGAACTTCCCAGTTTTCGTTATATTCGGCAATATTGATTACCAAATTATTGAATACGATTGTGTTTTTTGAAACCGCTTTTTCCTTTGCCATTTTTTTGAAATCCAGCAAAGTCTTATAGGCTACGAATTTCCCTTGCTTGTAAGAAACATTCATTTTGTCCATCAAATCGACGTTGTAGTCTTGCTCCAATTGCTGAATAAAACGGACTGAAGCATCAATTGAGCAACCGGTTGCTTTGTTTATGTCTTGGTTTAAAGCGATGATGATAAAACGCTTATATTTAATCTCATAACCCGATTGTAAATCACTTCCATGAGCCGTCCAATTTTCAATGAACGTATCCAATTTGGATTCTATTTCCGAAATTTCTTCATCTGTAAATGAGCGGTTGGCTTGGTATATCCAAACTCTGGATTCTTCTGGTAAGGTGTTAAATTCTACTAACATTTGATGCTTTTTTTCTGTCGTTAAAATTACAATTTTACATCCAGTTTTTTTGACTAGAAGTAACCCTAAATATAATAAAATCCATAACGGCTTTAGCCATATCTTCGTTGATGTATGGAATACTTAATCTGCTTGAGGCTGTAAAAACTTTTAAAGACGCTATTTTTTTTCTTTTCTGGAATATGCTTTGAGACCATTCCACCGATTGTATTTTATGAAGTTCTAATATGTTTGTGTTGGATTCAATAAAACCGTTTCCAGTTGTGAGAAATGATTCATCTATCTTATAATATGATTTCAAATAGGTCTGTTTTGTATGCAAATAAATAAAAGGAACAATAAACAGGTTGATAAGAAAAAAACCAGTACCAAAAAACGGGATGGCAATCAAATTAATAGTTAAAGCAATGAGTATTCCCCTTATGGCATTAACTCGTTTATAATAATTTTCCGGTTTGAGCTTTTCTGATAGGTTGACATAAGTAGGATATATTTTTGCGGTCAAATAGTTTACTTGTGGCTCACTCAAACCAATGATTGAAAGATTTTGCCTTTGTTTCTTGTCTACCATTGCTTGATTGACCAACAATGTATTGAGACCAAAGTGGCGTTTTAATCTATTATTGGTAATTTTCAAACTTTGTATTCTAATCGGTATTAAATTGAGAGAAATCTTGTTTAACAATCCTTTAGAGATTTCTATAGTATTTCCTTCTTCAACAACCTTCAAATTGTAATTGACTAAAATAGATTTGCCCAATGAAATTAAAAATGCCAGAACAATGAGCACAAAAAGAATGAATCCATTAAAAATCATAAACGCGAAAAATGATTCATAATCCATTTGAAACCAATTTCCAAACACGTCGTCCCACTCCATTTTGTTGATGATGTCATTGAACTGTGAATACAAACCAGCAAGAAAAACAATCAGTACGATTAAATTTTTAATATGGTTTTGGCTAACACCTTCCAAAATCAGTTTTCTAATCGAAACTTTGTAGTAAACATTGGAAGTCGTGTTGACTGTTTCAACCTTTGCAGTAGTTTCAACGGACAGAAGTTCATTTTTCAGCATTAACGCATCGGTTTTGTCCAAAGCATTGATTTCAACTTCAGACGTATCATCTCCTGCGGTTTCAATAGTCAACGAAACCACATTGATGAGTTGTTGCAGGATATTTTGTTTTATATAAACATTTTGGATTTTTGATTTTGGAATATTAATGGTTTCTTTTTTAAAGATTCCTTTATTGAGATGAAAACCATCTTTATTGACATGAAATAAAAAGTTTTGATATTTTAAATATGCTATAGATAACAAAGCCAATATGAGAAGCAGAAACATAAGCATAATACTATAACCACCAAGTCCAAAAAAGTCACCATTTTTGACATATTTGAAGACAAAAAGAAATAGTAGTGCAATGGTTTTTTTAAAGAAATTGAATGCATCAATCCCAAAAATGATGATTATACCTTTTGCAGATTGCCTAGTCGGATAAGAAAAATCAAACTTCTCCATTTATTTTAGCTGATAAAAGAGCATTTATTTTGTTAGCGTCATTAACATTTAATCCTTTAATAACCAAGTCGCTGCCCGAATCTCCTGCTGTGTATATGCTTAAGGTGGCCAGTTTCAGCTTACGCTCGACGAGACCGCTTGATACTTCAATATGCTGAATCCTAACGTAGGCAATTGTGGTGAGCTTGTTTATGAGTAAACCTTGAGTGTATAAGATGTCATGGGTTCTTAACGCATATTTTCGTTTGGCAAAACCATAGACTGTAAATACTAAAAAAAGGACGAAAAAGAGCGATATCAAAATGAAAATAAACCATAAGTATTTTGATTCAAATTTAAATTTAGCTATAAAAGAACTAGAAATCAGCAGAAGTATTGCAATACTATAAGAAAGCAAGATATTAAATATCAGAAGTTTTAGATAGTTTTTTGATATTGGTTGAAACTCAATCGTTTCTATTTTTGGTATCTCATCGGTACTTATATGTTTGTTGATATACATTATTTGTTGTTGTTTGAATAATTATACCCAAAAGAGATTCCCGAAAAAAAAGCCAAACATAAAATTTCATCGGAAAAATGGCTCATCTGTAAATAATTCAGAGCCAGCCGTACTAAAGGCTATAATTAGACCATTAATCAGACCTATTTTGCAATACTTTTCATAGGTAAATTCTCTCCTGCCGTTTAAATTATCCTTCTATTAAATCTATATGCCTATCGTGATAGCCCAATAAATACAAAACACCATCTAGTCCAATACTTGATATGGCACTTTGTGCATTGTTTTTTACGTTTGGTTTTGCATGAAACGCAATACCTAATCCGGCTAAATTGAGCATTGGTAAGTCATTTGCCCCATCACCGACTGCTATAGTCTGACTAATATCAATCCCTTCTTTCTTTGCAATTTCTTTGAGGTATTCCGCTTTTTTATTCCCATCGACAATCTCTCCAATACAGTTACCTGTTAGCTTACCATCTTTTATCTCCAATTGGTTCGCATATACATAGTCGATGCCCAATTCTTTTTGCAAATAATTTCCAAAGTAGTTGAATCCGCCAGATAAAATAGCAGTTTTAAAACCATATTTTTTAAGGGTATCAATAAGCCGTCTTGCACCTTTTGTTAATGGTAAATTGATTGCTACATCATACAATACATCTTCGCTCAAACCTTTTAAGAGCTTCATGCGACTAACAAAACTTTCTTTAAAATCAATATCACCTTGCATAGCCGATTCTGTAATCGCTTTTACTTCATCTCCCACACCTGCCAATTCTGCTAATTTGTCAATGACTTCTGCTTGAATCAGCGTTGAATCCATATCAAAACAAACTAATCGTCTATTACGTCTATAAATATTATCTTCTTGAAAAGCGATATCTACATTTAAGTCGTGAGATATTTGCATAAACTTGGCTGTGAATTCTGCTTTGTTGTCGATTTTGCCTCTTATGGAAAGTTGTATGCAGGCTCTTGGATACGCTTCTTTTTTAATAAGTGATAATCGACCAGTGAGCCGTTTTATAGCATCGATATTTAAGTTCTTTTCTGAAATAACTTGAGTGACTTTAGAAATCTGCTCTGCAGCTAATTTTTCTCCTAAAATGGTAACTATATAACGGTCTTTGCCTTGGTTTCCAACCCATTTTTCGTAGTCTTCAGACGAAATTGGTGTGAATTTAGCCGTCACATCGAGTTCATAAGCTTTAAATAATAAATCCTTTAAAACTGCCGAAGATTTGTTTCCAGATTCAACTTCAAATAGAAAACCCAATGATAATGTGTCGTGTATATTGGCTTGCCCTATATCTAGTACTTTAGCGCCATAATGCGCTAAAACATTGGTCAAACCCGAAGTTAAACCAGGTTTATCTTGTCCAGAAATGTTTAATAGAAATATATCGTTAGCCATTATAAGTCCTGTGCATTCGCAATTAGCTCTGCTACATCCATCACAGCTATTTCACCTTCTTTGTTTGTAGCTTTAACCCCATCGGTCATCATCGTATTACAGAATGGACAACCAGCAGCAATAATTTGTGGTTTTACTTCGATGGCTTGTTCGGTGCGTTCCACATTCACTTCTTTTCTACCCGGCTCTGCGTCTTTGAACATTTGTGCTCCTCCTGCTCCACAGCATAAACCACGGGATTTGCAAGATTTCATTTCTACCAATTCCGCATCCAACTTACGAATCAATTCCCTTGGTGCTTCATAAATGTCGTTGCCACGTCCCAAATAACAAGGGTCGTGAAATGTGATGCGTTTTCCTTTAAATTGCCCGCCTTCAATAGTTAATCTACCTTCATCCAACAGGGCTTTCAAGAATTGTGTGTGGTGCATCACTTCGTAGTTGCCACCCAATCCAGGGTATTCATTCTTTATTGTATTGAAACAATGCGGACATGCTGTAACGATTTTCTTTATTTCGTAAGCATTTAAAACCTCGATGTTCGTGACTGCTTGCATCTGGAATAAAAATTCGTTTCCAGCTCGCTTTGCAGGATCTCCTGTACAGCTTTCTTCAGTGCCAAGGACCGCAAATTCAACATTCGCCCTAGTGAGCAACTTTACAAATGCTTTAGTTATTTTTTTTGCCCTATCATCAAAACTTCCAGCACAACCTACCCAAAATAAGACTTCTGGTTGTTTGCCTTGAGCCATGAATTCTGCCATTGTGGGCACTATAAGTTGTTCGCTCATTTTTTAGGAGTTTATTTTTTAATAGTTGATTCTATCTCTTGGATGCCTTAAAGATGAATCTTATTGGGTTAATAACTATTTTATTGATAATTAAATATATGTTTTTTATCTACAAAGTTTTGAAAACCTTGTAGGTTGTTTCGTAATTCACTTAATTTTCGTTTTTCCAGTTTAAGCGATCCATTTGATTGTAAGGCCATGGTGCTCCATTGTTTTCGACATTGGTCATCATATTATTGAGTTCCATAGGTGCTGCACTTTGTTCCATTACTAGGTAACGACGCATTTCCATAATAATAGATAATGGGTCTATGCTTACAGGACAAGCTTCTACGCAAGCGTTGCAAGTTGTACAGGCCCACAGTTCTTCGCGTGTGATGTAATCGTCCAATAACTGCTTGCCATCATCCTTGAATT
>JBBSLN010000181.1:0-5308 GCA_038255205.1 Flavobacteriales bacterium | reverse complement strand
TGTTTGGCATAGACCAATTCTTGCAATAGGTTTGATAAGTGATAGGTTCCTTTTACGGTATAGGAACTTTTGGAATTGGATATTATAGTGAAAGATTTTGGACCTGTGTCTTCAACAGTAATCCGTTTATCGTTATCGGTATCTTCCTGAATCAACAAAGCTTTTAAAGTGGTTTCTATGTCCAGTTCAAACATCATACGTTTACAGGTTTTTGTTTCTTGGACATTCTATCAATTAAAAACACAAAGACAATCAATAATCCCATCGGAATCAATAGAAAATAAAAGGCATTGGCGCCACCAACGCTTTCGAATAATTCGCCCACAATCCGAGACCCAATGGTACCACCAAGCGCCGAAAAAATAATAATCAATCCAGACATGGGTGAATGCAAACTTTTTGGCAACGAACTTAAAACTGTTGAATTTAAAAGCGGGTAAATTGGTGCGATGAACAAGCCAATCAAAGGCAGGATAAAACCTAAAAATGGCACTCCTGACAAACTTGTGATTTCGCCAATGGAGGTTGTATTTCCGTCCAGCTGTGGCAAAACGAATAATAAAATTCCACCAGAAATAACGATACATATAATAACCAAATATACCCAAGACATTCGTTTTGTGAGATAGCCTGCGACGAAGCGTCCAAGTGCCAATGACAAGGCAAAAATAACTGCCATTTGGACACTTAATTTTTCAGAAAACATAAATATTTTCTCGTTGAACCTTGGCAACCAAGTCATGATTCCTTGCTCTATCATCACGAACAAAAAGGCTGATATGATAAACACCAAAACCAAAGGCACGACTATCAATTTGACCGATTCTTTTAAATCGTCCTTCAGACTTGAGCCGATAGCTTCAACTTCATATTCTATCTTGGAAAAAAGGAGGAACAGGAAAGACAATAGGACAAGTCCACATAATACATAATAAACGTTCAGCCATGAGTTTTCATCTTCTGAATAAAAGAAAGGAAACAAAATGTAAGCGAAAGCGATTCCGACCATAAAAAATCCTTCAATCGAACTCATCAAGGAGGCATGTTCACTTTTTGTTTCTGTAATGATGCCTATAAGGGAATACACCGATAATTTAATCAATGCAAAACTCACTCCGATGGACAGAAAAAGAATTTTTGTATAGGCAAAGGAGTTGCCGAAAATCATTAACAAACAACCAAAGAATACAATGGCCAAACCGGTCAACATTGCGTTTTTGTAACCAAATCTGGGTAAAAAAGAAGCCACCAAAAAAGAGACAATGGCGATGGGTAAATCCTTGAAAGCTTCCAACAATGAAGCCTGTGATTCACTGACATGATATACATTGATGGATTTTGCAATGACAATACCGACGCTATTCAGTAGGATGGCGAAGACAAAGTAATTGAGATAAATCGATATTTTGATGGGTAGATTTTTCATGGTTGCTGTGTTAATGACCGCTTTTAGTTAATTGATGTCCAACGATTTCACGATTCATTTTTGATTCATTCAAGCGAAAGGCGAGCAAGGCGGCAATTGCGAAAAATACGCCAGCAAATAACATCGCATTGATAGCATTTCCGCCCAAAAGATATTTGTAAATAGGCCCAAAAGTCAAGGTTTGGATAAACATCGGGATGACAATCATCATATTCAGGATGCCCATATAAACGCCTCGTCGTTCTTGAGGAACGACTTTGGACACCATCGTATACGGAATGCCCATCATCGCCGCCCAACCGATTCCAAAAAGAACCATTGGCAGAAGTACCAAGGTTGGGTCTGTAATGTAAGGGATGGTAAACAAGGCAATTGCTGTACCCATCAAGCTTAAGGCGTACACTTTTTTCCCACCATAACGGAGCGTCAATGGCACAAGCGCCAGCGCTATGAGCATGGTAACTATATTATAGGTCAAACTCATTTTTGCCGCTTGGGATGCTGCCTCCGACGTTGAAAATCCTAAAGTCAACTTGAATAATGGTGTGGTAAATTGCCAATAAATAAAAAGCGCATACCATTGAAAGAGATAGACCGCACCAATTTTCCACATGAATTTTGGCATTTCCTTAATGGATTTGGAAATTTCCAAAAAGGGTTGTGAAATGCGTTTGCCTAAAGGAAGTTCTTTAATTGCATTGATTTCTACCAATTCTTCATCGGAAGGCGGAATTTCAGGCGTTTTCAAAACAGACCATAAAATAGTGGCAAGAGATAGAAAAGCACCAATAAAGAAAGAATAATACAGCCATTGGGGAATGGCGCCACTTTCTTCAACCGCATCCCCACCGAACCAATATTGAAACAACACGATGGAACCATTTGCCAATAGAATTCCGGCCCCAACAAAAAGACTTTGCATCTGGAAGCCCAAGCTCAATTGGTTGTCGGGTAATTTATCGCCCACAAAAGCACGGTAAGGTTCCATGGCCATATTATTTCCTACGTCCAGAATCCATAACAATCCAACGGCAAACCAAAGTACGGGGCTATGAGGAAAAATGAACAAACTCAAACTGCCCAGCAAGGCACCTATCAAAAAATAAGGTTTTCGCCGGCCCCAACGTGGCGACCAGGTTTTATCTGACATGGCACCGATGATGGGTTGGACAATCAATCCTGTTACAGGACCGGCAATATTTAAAATTGGCAACATATCCTCCGGCGCTCCCAAATATAAAAAGATAGGATTGATGGCTGTTTGTTGCAAACCAAAACTGTATTGAATTCCTAAAAACCCAACATTCATATTAAAAATTTGCCAGAAGGAAAGGCTTGGTTTAGTGATTTTCATAAACGAATGAATTAGTTAGTTAAAGGGTTCAAGATTTATTTTTTAAGGATACTGATGGCAAATCCTCCACCTGGCGCCAAGGTAATATCCAATTTGGACGCTTTATTCACTTCCATTTCTTCAATGGCGTAATCTTGAGGATTTGTATCCCAATGGGCATTCGGGCCATCTTTATAAATCCGAGCGGTATAGGTTGTGCCATCTTCGAGAAAATCGAAGTTGACGGTTTCGTTGCGTCCATTTTCATCGGTGATACCGCCTACAAACCAATTGCCTGTTTTGCGTTCCTGTCTTGCAATCGTCACAAAATCGCCCACTTCGCCATCCAGAACTTTTGTTTGTTGCCAATCGACGCCCACATTGGTAATAAATTGGAATGCAGGATGGATTTTTCCGTCCACCATATAATGTTCGGGCAAATCACTTGCCATTTGAATGGGACTGTAAATGACCACATATAACGCCAATTGTTGCGCCAAGGTAGTATTGACCTGATTTTCTTTTTTGAAGTCATCAAATTTGATATTGAAAACACCAGGTGTAAAATCGAAAGGACCTGACAACATTCTCGTAAAGGCAACGGTCGGCAAATGGTTTGGTGGATTGCCACCATCGGTCGCCCAAGCGTTGAATTCCTGACCTCGCGCACCTTCTCTTGAGATTTCGTTGGGATAAGTTCTTCGCTTGCCAGTGTCTTTGATGGGTTCATGGGCATTGACTGCTATTTTCTTTTTAGCGGCCTCTTCAATCACTTTTTGATAATGGTTGACCATCCATTGTCCATGATGGTATTCTCCTTTTGGAATTATCTTACCCACATAACCAGTTTTCACAGAATTGATATCATTCTTCTTCATAAAATCAAAGGCTACATCCATCTGTTTTTCATAGGTTCTAGGTGCTGCAGAAGTCTCGTGGTGCATAATAACTTCAACACCTTTTTCATCAGCATATCGCATGACATCCTTAAAATCATAATCGGAATAAGGCGTCATAAAGTCAAAAACACCTTCTCGGTCGTCGGTATTTATCCATTTGTCCCAGCCTGTGTTCCAACCTTCCACGAGCAAGCCTTTGATGCCATTTTGCGATGCGAAGTCGATGTATTTTTTGGCATTTTCTGTGGTTGCCCCATGTTTTGATGTACCCGCTTTTCCAAGGGTATAGGTGCTCATGTCCTGGCTTCCTTCCATATCCCAAGTGGATTTACCTATGTGCATTTCCCACCAAATGCCGACGTATTTCATGGGTGTAAAATAACTGACATCTCCAATAGCGTTCGGGTCGTTGAGGTTCAATAGCATAGTCGATTCCAATAAATCACCGGCTTTTTCTGCAATTTGAATCATGCGCCAGGGTGTCTCAAAAGGCACGGTCAGTTTTGCTTTACCGCCCAAGCGTTCAGAGCCCACAAGTTCACTGACCATGTTTAGATTTTGAGTATCGACTTTGAGCGTCATTCCGGCGTAATTGGTTAAATCTGCTTCGTGAAAACTTAAATACAAACCATCATCGGTTTTCATGGTGACAGGTGTATTAACTGCGTTTTCAGGAATATAAGTGGCGTTGAGGTTGGGATGGTCACGTTTTGAAATGGCATCAATCTTGGAGAATTTTGTTTCGTTGTATAAATGCTCGTAAATATCCCAATCGCCAGGAATCCACCAAACCTTATGGTCGCCTGTTAAATTGAATTCCGTGTTTTCATCCGTTATCAAAACATCTTTCAAATTGTTCTGTTCCGGAACTTCATATCGAAAGCCGACGCCATCATCAAAAATTTTAAAATGAATGGTCAATTGCCGTTTTAGGTCAGATTGTTCTTCTAATTTCACCACCAATTCATTGTAGTTATTCCTCACATCCAATTGTTCGCCCCAAGGCATTCGCCATGTTTCGTCTTTTGAATCTTTGCTGGAAGATAGCATCTTGAAATTCTCTTTCAGGGATGGCAAATCCTTAAAATCAAATCCCATAAATGAGGTGTCGATAACGGTTTTTTCCTTGTGTGAGACCAAATAGAAAGGTTTCCCTGTTTTTGACAGTCCGAATTCAACGTGAATGTTGTCACTTGGAGAATTTACGGTCAGATTTTCTTTGGGCTTGTTGCAAGAAATTGAAACGATTGCGAGTACTATCCAGTAATAAGATTTGCTGATTTTTTTCATGATGGTCGTTTTTATTTATTCAATTTACAGATAACTGCTTGATAAGGTTTTAAAGTTATTTTTCCTTCGATATTTTTAAAATCTCCATAATTGTTAATGGCAATTGCCGTTATATTTTTGGCTTCCGATAGTTCGATGGTTGACTCGTTTTCGGTAAAATTCAAAAGCACCAGCATTTTTTGAGTGTCCATCGTTCTGGTGTAGGCATAAATGGCTTCATTATTTTTATCCAATAATTCGTAATCGCCATATACCAAGACGTCGTTTTGCTTCCGCAGATTGACCATCTTTTTAAAATGGTTGAGGATGGAATTGGCATCCATTTCCTCCGAAGCAACATTGATGTCTTTATGATTTTCG
>JBBSLN010000180.1:0-5319 GCA_038255205.1 Flavobacteriales bacterium | reverse complement strand
TTTTAAGTTCAACCGAGGTGCCAAGGTCTAAAGGTGATGGATTGACCAATTGACAGTTATCACCACCATCAACCCATACGCCCCAGCCAGATTCGAAATTATCAGTGTAAAGAACAGTTTGCGAAAAAGATGGATGTATTATCGTAAAAAGAAATACTATGAATATTACTTTTAAAAAAAGAGTATAATTTTTCATAAGCGGTTAATTTTGATGTGGGATTAATTACCAATTTTGAGGGGACAGTAAAATGGATTAACTAACGGCTTAGGAGGGAAATTGTTTTTATATGTCTATACTTTTAATTCATTTATTGTTAATGATTGACTCTTTAGATTATAAATAGTTATTAAGGGCATGCCAAATGACAAATTCTCGCTATTTAGGAGATATTTGTCATTTCTATTTGATTTATTTTTATAGTTTCACTTCCATTGGCGCCGACCTCCATAGCACGTTCCATTAAACCTTCTGCAATTGATAAATTAGTATCTGCTAGATATATGATAGTGATTTGGAAATACAGAGTAGTGTCGGAAGGATGAGTGAAAACGCGGCAATCGGAAGCATTGGTCAATAGATTTTGCGCTATTGTTCCGGCTATACAAATCATTATAAAAACACAAAGTAGTTTTGTTTTCATTGGTTCGGCTCTAAGTTTAGATTTGGGGTCTAAAGTTGGAATGGTCTAAATTTTGAGCTAATATAATACATCACTAAACAATAATCCATAAAATGCAAATATTATCGACGAAATGCATTTTGATTTAATTATTATCTTTAATTTGTATTGATTAACATTTTCTTAATTATCGGGTCAAATGTATAGAAATATCCGTGAAATGCAAATTAATTCGATGAAATACTAATTTAATTTATTTTAGCATTGTATTAATTCTTTTTTTGATGCCATGAAGAAAACCTTGAAGGACAGTTTATGGTAACATGAAAAGGATAGATAGAAGTCATATTCCTACATACCGCTAAAATTCAGATTTTATAGTAATTATAATCTGGAGTTTGAGGAAAACGATGGGTATTTTCGGTTTTTTAATTCAAAGGTTTGTTGGTTGAACCAAATGAAGACGGTCTAAATCGAATAAACTGTTGATTTTAAAGCAAAGTTAATTGTAGCGAGAGGAGACAGAATCCCCTGATCTCAGGTTTTTGAATTTCAGTTTTATTGTATTCTAGGTGTTCAGCGCTTTTTACCTTTGCTTAAAATCAAATCGTGTTCCAAAAACTGTTCAGTTTCGCGTTCACTATTGTTAGTAATAATTGAAGGTAAAATTAGATTATTTTGAACCATGTGTAAAATATAATACGGCATTTAATAGTAAAATGTTCGCATCTGCTTTTTATGAAGAGGACAAACGGGTAAATAAAATTTGAGTGTTTAAATTGGATACAAAAGGATTGATAATTAAAAAGAGTCACATAAATATTTCTTTATCATATATGTAGTAATTGGTTTTAAAGACTTTCCTGTTTCTGGATGCAGACCAATATCCGTAAAAATCTCCAATTCTCCTTTTTTGTTCTTTCCATACCATACGTTCACAGTGCCATCTTCATTGAAAAATTTATAATCACAATCAGGATTGTTTATTTTTTTAAAATTATCAATCCGTTCTTCCTTAAATAACTTTAAAGCTCCATTAGATAATTCCTCTTTAATAAAATCAACTTCTTCATAATGGTCAACATTCCAAACCATCCATCGTTCTTTGTTAAGAGTCATAAAAATGAATACTGCAACAATTAGAACAGCAACAATAGAAATCACTATTTCAATATTTCGTTTCGATTTTTTAGTTATAGGTTTTTCAATTTTGTTATCCATAGCATCACCACTGTCTTCACTATACGACGATTTTAAATCAAGAATAAAATCTTTATAAGTTGCATACCCTAAATACTTACACAACCCTTGCACCACTCGGATTTGGGACATATTGATGTCTTCCGATTCGGGTATTTCAAGTGCAGATTTGTAATACGTTGCTATGCTTTTTTTGCCAAACGAAAAATTCACCTCATCCGCCATAAAATCTGATATAAGAATTGCCACTTGATGATTGGAAGGGTCTGTGACACCGGTCGATTGCAATTCCTTTCTTGCTTTTTCAAAAGTGGCAATAATTAATTCTTTATGCATTCTAGATTGGTTTTTAAGCACTTAAAAGTATGAAACTTCTTGGAAACTGTTTGGATAATAATTTCCAAATCATTTCCAAAACGCTTCAAACATCTTTCCAAACATTACAAAACTATTTTTTTTCATTTGTTACGAATTAGTTATTGCCTTACTCGCAATAGGGCTTGCGAAATTGATTCATTACTGGAGCTGCAAGGCAAAATCGTATGGCCACTGGGAAGTAATTATACGCTTTGTATGTGCACTCCAACTTCCCGAAAAACGAGAAGACGTCTTCTCGTCCATAGCATAGTGCTAAAACAATTGAGCATCCCAACCAAAGTCGGGACAGCCAAACTCGTGTCAAATTTTTAAAAGTAAAAAAAATGAAAAAAATATATATTGTAGTGACTGCCATCATTCTTAATATGGCATACTTGTCATGTACTCCTCAACAGTTATCTGATAAAAGTGCAATACCTCAGGCCTGTTGTGGTGAAGAGGGCACCATACCGCCACCACCGCCACCGCCACCTACAGGAGGAACTTTTGGAGGATAATGCTCCTATTAAAATTTGTTAGTAATTTAGGGGAATGAAAAACAGTATTTCATTCCTCTTTTTTTATGTGTTTTTGGCAAGTGCACTGTCCATCCAGACTATCAAACTATATGCCCAAGCAGTTGTTGACAGTACTGCATATTACGGTTATTTGGCCTTGAATCCTAAACAGGATGGGGACTTGGTTTCCGCGTATAATTTTTTTATCGAACATAAAGAGCGTTGTCTTGCCACCAAGTATATCGAAGGTGCTGTCCATGATTTGAGTATGCTGTCAATCATTCAAAAAGAGTTTGGCTTCTACCATGACAGTGAAGCTTCAGCCATTGAAGCCATTACACTATTGGACCAAATAAAAGTCACTGATTATTCCATAGCCTCAAAAATTTCACTGTATAACGAATTGGGAAAGATATGTCGCGCGCTTAACGAGGATGAAAGAGCTTTGATGTATTACAATAAAGCATTTAAAATTGCAACGCAACCACAACAGCTCAACATCATTAGAAATAACAAGGCATTCCTTTATTTGGACAAAAAGGATTATGAAGCTGCTTTATCAGAATTTCAAAAGGCCTATGAGATAAGTGTAACGATTGATGACAAGAAAGAGATCGCTCGCAACTTGGACAATTTAGGTCACACAAAATCCAAGCTCAACCAATTGGGTGCACTTTCCAACTTGCAAAGCGCTTTGAGTCAACGCTTGGAATTGAATGATACGGAGGGTACCTATGCCAGTTATCAGCATCTTTTTGACTATTATAAGGATAGAAATGAGAACTCCACAGCAGTTTCCTATCTCAATAAGGCACTTGCATTAGCAGAGCAACTGAATAGTGATCCCTATAAACTCGCGGCGCTTTCAGACTATATGGATCTCAATGAGGATTCGTTGGTGATTGCCTATAAGGTACTGAATGATAAGACAAACTTGAAAAATTCATTGACCGAAAATAAATATGCCTCCAGAAAATATGATTATACCAAAAAGGAACTAGAAGCACAAAAAAATAAATTACAGAAAGAACGCTTTCAAATGCTCATAGGGCTGTTGTTGATTTTGGCAGTTTTCTCTTATATCCTGTTAAAGACAAAGCATAAAAAGGATAAGATCCAGCAGGTCTTTCAAACGGAAACCCGCATCTCCAAAAAAATACACGACGAGCTTGCCAATGACATGTCCGATCTTATGAATTATGTAGAAAATGAATTGCAAACCGCGCCAGAAAACAAAACCAAACTTTTGAACAGCCTTGAGGATGTCTATTTAAGAACGAGGGACATTTCCACAGAAACCGCCAGTGTAGATTTTGAAAACTTTTCGGAAAGCCTCAAATATTTGCTCATACAGCATAATAAAAGGGATGTTAAAGTCATCGTTAATGATATCAATACCATTGATTGGCTAAAGGTAGCAGACCATAAAAAATTGGCAGTCTATCGATGTCTCCAGGAATTGATGGTCAATATGAAAAAACATAGCAATGCCCAGTTGGTCACAGTAGTCTTTAAAAAGCACAAAAAGAAAAACGAGATTTGGTACAGAGATGATGGCCAAGGCGGGACTATTGAAAAAATAACACAACGCGGACTCAAGAATGCGGAATCCCGCATGAAGGACGTGGGAGGTAGCCTTACATTTGAAACTTCAAAAGGGAATGGCTTTAAGGCCGTAATTGTTTTTTATAGTTAACTATGTTTCAAAAAGTGCTCATTGCCGAAGACCAACACACCATCCACAGAGGGCTTAAGGCCACCTTAAAAGAGTTGGAGGTATCAGAAGTCCAAAATGCGCAGTATTGCGATGATGCGTTGCTGCGTATAAAATCGTCCTTACAGCAGGGAAAACCATTTGATTTGTTAATTACGGATTTATCTTTTAAGGAAGACCACAGAAGCGGAATATTATGCACCGGTGAAGAATTGATTGAAGCATCCAGAGTGGTCCAGCCCGATTTAAAAATCATTGTGTTTTCTGTCGAACATCGCATTGGGAAGATAAAGAATCTAATCGATACACTACATATCGATGCCTATGTCGAAAAAGGGCGCGAAGAGTCACGGGAGATTAAAAAAGCCATTAAAAACATTTTGAATAAAAAACGCTATTTCTCCCAAGGCGTTCAACAATTGTTGCGCAATGCCAATGATATCAATGAAACCGATACCTACGACCAATTGGTACTTCAGTTATTGGCAAAGGGTCTCAAACGAGAGCAGATTGCCAATTATTTTGAAGAACGCAACCTGCCAAACAAGAGTTTGAGGAGTATCGAGAAACGACTGACCAATTTAAAAATACTTTTTAATGCCCAGACTTCCGAACAATTGATTGCCATCGCCATAGATAGGGGCTTGATTTAAGTTTATTAGTCTCAATTTAAAGGTTAAAACCCTGCAATTTAAATGCAGCACTTTCAGGAGTGCGAAAAAACTAAATTCTTTGGGGTTTGCCAAGAATTCACGAATAAATAATTTAAAAATAGTCGTGTATCCGTGGCAATATAGTTACGTGGGACTCAGTCCCGTTTCAAAAACCCATTACCTTCAGTGCAGGGTAATTTAGTTATTTTCAAAAAAAATGCAGCCTTGTGCGGAATCCCGCAAGCCTATTTCTATAG
>JBBSLN010000179.1:0-5351 GCA_038255205.1 Flavobacteriales bacterium | reverse complement strand
CCTTTAAATTCTTCCCTTGCTTTGTGTCCAAGACTCAAAACTGTCTCCCATTGTTGTTTTTCATCCTCATTAAATTGACGATTTTCAAATGTGTAAACTTGATAATAGGCTTCTGTAGCAGCTAAATGATAAATAATGGCGCCTGCGCTATTGGCATTTTCATCCAACAAGAAATCAGTACCTTCTTGATCCAAACTCGTCACGTTACGCTCCACTCTTTCTTTCAGGTTGTCGAGCATGGAAACCATATTCCCAATATCGTGAGAATAACCTTTGGGAGGTTCAATGGCATATTGAGCAGATGTCGAAACGCTAACGAGCATAAGTAATAGGAAGAAATATTGACTTTTCATTTTTGAATAGGTTTAGAGTTTCAAATTAATATGGATCAAATACAAAAGTTACCTACTCAACAACAACTTAACGTGCATCTAGTTCCTAAAGGAAGTAACTGTCTTTACTTTTTAGGCGGATATTTGGACAACACTTTCTCAACAATCGCTTCCAATTGCGCTTCACGTTGTTCAGGTCTGGCGTTCGGGTTATACGAACTTTCACTGACCGCCTGCCAGAACAAACCCGACTTGCTGTCATCCACAAAATCAAAGATGATTTGACGATTGACATTCGATTGCCCCATGGGAATACCTATGGAAACACCACCTCCAACGTTACCGCCTCCACCTCCAAGACCTACGCCGACATTATTACGTTGTGCCTCTTGGTACTCGATGCTTTGAATATTAATCTGAAAATCGGGAGATTGTGACATCGTGAAACCTTTAGCCATTAGCGCTTTATCCAAAACATTGAATAAACGTTTCGTATCCAAATCACTCAAGCCCGTATTCATATCGGGATAATAATTATAGGTTTTGTACGTGTCGAAGTTTGCCGTTTTGTCGTAATCGTAATTGACACGAATGGGCGCACAGGAAATAATTAAAACTAATAGACATAGGAATGATAGATTCTTCATGGAATTTTTATTTTAAAGATAAGGAATTTTTGTTGTAGTCTGTAATCGCATACATTCTATGTGGAAAATTGTTGAATGGCTGATTTTGATTGGTGTTCTTTAATGTTAGGCTTTAGTCTCAACGTTCTTTATTCAGGATAACTGATATTACCATATAGAAAAAGCAGACTAAAAAGTCTGCTTTCTGTTGCCAAAGGAAAGTTTCCATTTGGGCTTTCTTAACTAACCAACCACTACAAAGATGATGGATTATTAACAGATGTGGTTACATAATTTTAGTTTCTTATTACATAAATCACATAACAAATATTGTTTAAGTGTTGAGCATCTTCCAAAGCTTATCTTTCAATTCAGTAAGACCCTGTTGTGCCACAGAAGAGATGAACATATAATCTATTGGTAGGGTTTCATCCAACTCCGTTTTCAATTCTGCCTTTAGCTCATCATCAAGCATATCACATTTTGAGATTGCAATCAGTCGCTCTTTGTCCAGCATCTCTGGGTTGTAGCGACGGAGTTCGTCGAGAAGAATTTCGTATTGTTTATGAATGTCTTTAGCATCCGCTGGAATCAAAAATAAAAGTATAGAGTTACGCTCAATATGGCGTAAGAAATAATGCCCTAGTCCTTTACCTTCAGCTGCACCTTCAATAATACCAGGAATATCTGCCATAACGAAAGTCTTAAAATCGCGATATTCTACAATGCCTAAATTAGGTTTTAAGGTGGTAAACTCGTAATCAGCAATTTTAGGCTTCGCCGAGGTAACAACAGACAACAAAGTTGATTTTCCTGCATTCGGAAAGCCTACCAAACCAACATCAGCCAGAACCTTAAGCTCCATAAGGATGTCTTTTTCCTGTTTTGGAATTCCAGGTTGTGCGTATCTAGGCGTTTGATTCGTAGATGTTCTAAAATGCCAATTGCCAAGTCCTCCCATTCCTCCTTCGACTATCACTTTTTCTTCACCGTGCTCTGTAATTTCGAAAAGAACTTCATCTGTTTCAGCATCTTTAACGACAGTACCTAGTGGTACATCAACATACTCATCTGTGCCTTCTGCCCCAGAACTTCTGGAAGCACTACCATGCTCTCCATGACCTGCCTGAATGTGTTTTTTGAATTTAAGGTGCAACAGAGTCCAGAGATTTTCATTCCCTCTTACAATAACGTGTCCACCACGACCACCATCACCACCATCAGGGCCTCCTTTTGTAATGAATTTTTCACGATGCAAATGCATAGAGCCTTTCCCTCCGTTTCCGGAAGTGACTTGCATTTTTACATAATCAACAAAGTTTCCTTCTGTCAAGATTTCTAGTTTAGGGTTTATAGTTCAAGGTATAAGGTTTGAGATTTGAGGTTTGAAATTTCGCTATTAAGTAAAACCTTCTCGCTCCAAGCAACGTGTTTCTTACTACATTTTATCAATCACTTTACTCAAACGCTCTGTAATATCCTCAACACTTCCGACGCCATCAACACCAAAGTATTTGTCTTGGGCTTTGTAATAGTCTTTTAGTATCGCTGTTTTATTGTAGTATTCGGTTACGCGATTTCTGATGATGTTTTCATCAGCATCGTCTGGTCTGCCACTGGTTTTACCTCGTTCCAATAGACGTTTTACCAAGATTTCGTCATCCACCTCTAGCGCTATCATTGCACTAATATCGGAGTCTTTTTCATCCATCAATTCCTCCAATGCTTTGGCTTGGGCATCTGTGCGTGGGAACCCGTCAAAAATAAAGCCTTTCGCTCCTGCATTCTTTTCGACTTCAGCAGCCAACATATCAATTGTCACTTGGTCTGGTACCAGTTCGCCCCTGTCCATGTAGGATTTAGCCAACATGCCAAGCGCAGTTTCATTTTTGATATTATTTCGGAACACGTCACCTGTGGAAATATGAATGAGGTTATATTTCTCCTTTAAAAAATTAGCCTGCGTGCCTTTTCCTGCTCCTGGAGGTCCAAATAGGACAATATTTGTCATGTGCTGTGTTGTTTTAAGTTGGTATATTTCCGGGAAATCCCTCCCCAATCCATCAAAATCCAATCCGTAACCAACGATGAATTTATTCGGTATTTCTATACCAACATAATGAAGTTTAAAATCTTTTTTGTAAGCTTCTGGCTTGTAAAATAAGGTTGCTATTTTTAGTTCCTTGACATTTTCATTTCTAAAAATACGATGGACCTCTTCGAGTGTTTTTCCAGAATCTATAATGTCTTCTAAAATCACAACAGTTCTACCAGTTAAATCTTGTGTTAATCCAATTAACCTTTGAATATCTTCAGTCGATTTTAAACCTTCATAAGATGCCAATTTAATAAACGTCACCTCACATGGTTTTGGAAATTTCTTTACAAAATCGCTCACGAACATAAATGAACCATTCAGAATACCTATAAATACTGGGATTTCATCGCCCAAATCTTTGGCAATTTCTTCTGCCATTCGAGCAACTGCATCCAGTATTTCATTTTCAGAAATAAAAGGCTTGAAATATAAATCGTGTAGTTGAATCAAGAATTAATAGCTTATAAAGATGCAAAGATACGGTTTTGATTTACGAATTACGAGTTTAGATTTACGATTTTCCGAGTTTAAACGTATTTTTGTAGGTTTGAAGGCTAAACCTTTACAAAACTAAATTTTAAATAAAAATACGTCCTCTCAACTGGGAAAACATCATGAATTATTTTTCTTCAAATTTTAAACTTGGTATTCTTGGTGGTGGCCAATTGGGTAAAATGTTGCTTAACGAAACGCGAAAGTTTGATATTTTCACTTGCGTGTTAGACCCCAGCGATGAAGCGCCATGTAAAATTGCCTGCAACAAGTTTGTAAAAGGCGATTTGATGGATTATGAAACGGTCGTCGAATTTGGTAATGACGTCGATATTTTGACCATTGAAATAGAGAATGTCAATGTTGATGCTTTAGAGACTTTAGAGAAAAGAGGAATCCTGGTATTTCCTTCGTCTATAACACTGCGAACCATTCAAAATAAAGCAACCCAAAAGTTGTTCTATGTGGATAATGAAATTCCAACCGCCGAATTTGTCCGTTTTGCTTACGTATCAGAAATTGAGGATGCTATTGATAATGGTGGATTGGACTTGCCTTTTGTTTGGAAAGCAGCCCAATTCGGCTATGATGGCAATGGCGTAAAAATTGTTAGGTCTAAAGAAGATTTAAAAGAACTGAAGGATGGCGAGTGTATTGCAGAGAAAATGATTCCTTTTAAGAATGAATTAGCTGTGATTGTGAGCAGAAATAGCGATGGAGAGGTCAAAACGTATCCAGTAGTTGAGATGGAATTCCACCCAGAAGCCAATCAAGTGGAATATGTAATTTGCCCAGCGAGAATCTCAACTGAAGTTGCATCCAAAGCACAGAAAATTGCTCTAAAAGTATCTAAAGCATTTAATCATGTAGGGTTATTAGCCGTCGAAATGTTCCAAACTCAAAATGATGAGATTTTAGTCAATGAAGTAGCACCAAGACCACACAACTCCGGCCATCATACCATAGAATCGAGTTATACATCACAGTTCGAACAACATTTGCGCTGCGTCTTGAACTTGCCTTTAGGCAAAACCGATACTAAAGTGGCGGGTGTCATGGTTAATTTAGTGGGTGCAGAAGGTTTTAAGGGAAATGTTGTATATGAAAATATTGAAGCAATATTGAAAATGGAAGGCGTCACACCTCACATCTATGGCAAGAAACAAACCCGACCATTTCGTAAAATGGGGCACGTGACTATTGTGAATGAAGATTTAAATGAAGCTAGAAATATTGCTGAAGATGTTAAGAATTTGATTAGAGTAATTTCAGAATAAGTTTGTATTTTTGAGTAAATCTTTCGAGTTATGACTGTTATCGAAAAGAAGAAAATCATAAAAAGAATTGTTGATTCAATTCCTGAAGCCAATTTAGATGAAGCTTTGTTTATAATACAAGGATTAGCTTCAAATGATGCAAAGCGCAAGAAAATTCATTTAGAGTTGTTAAAAACAGAAAAGGAATTGTTCGAATAATTGGCGCAATGATTTCAAAAAATTTAGCAATTGAATTAAAAAAAATCATTTCGGAAGCTTCTGGAGGTTCCAGCGGATTGCGTGATGAAGGTTTGTTACTTTCTGCTCTTAATAGACTTTTTCAAACCTTCGACGGTAAAGAACTTTATCCATCAATCATTGATAAAGCAGCAGCAATTTTTGAAAGTATTATCATTAATCATCCATTTATTGATGGCAATAAGCGCATGGCATATACGTTTATGAGAGTTTAACTAATTGAAGTAGGTTTTGAGCTAGCAGCATCGCAAGACGAGAAATATAATTTTGTTATTGAAGCCTCTAAGGT
>JBBSLN010000178.1:0-5354 GCA_038255205.1 Flavobacteriales bacterium | reverse complement strand
CGTTAAAATTAAGTTGGACATATCTTTCATAGCCACTATCATTTTATCGAAATCAACTTTATAGGTTCCGTTCTCATTTCGAGTAAACGCCCCTTTTTCCTTGAAGAAATTAAAACGAATCATGTTTGCTTTTCCATGTGCACTCGAAGCTCCAAAACGCACAGAACGGAAAATTCCGGCCATAAATGTGACCATATTATCTTTTAAATCTTCTTTTAATTCGCCTTTAGCATTTAACTGCTGAATCATGTACAAGCCAAGAATATCAGCTTTTCCTTCTTCCAAAGCACTCGAGTGCTCTTTTAGTGCTGTTCTTACAGTCCCTTTACCATTGATGGTATTTTTTATTCCCAAACCGTGAGCCACTTCATGAAACATGGTATTTGCAAAAAAAGCATCGAACGTAATATGCTTGCGTTGACTTTCTTCAATCAACACATCAGAAATCGGTAACATAATTTTATCAAACTTGGCGCGCATGGCATTTTTAAGTTGCAATCGTCGCGTTCCTTTTTTGAGTTGTACTTCTTCATCATTTGGAAGATTGATAGCGATTGTTTTACTCCCTGCATTACAGTCACCTGCATAATAGACGATATCATAGGCATTCAAATCACTATCGGTTCCTGGTGTTTCTTTTTTATAGGCTTCATCAACTGGCAGGCCAACTTGCAGTTCGGGCAGGTAAGAACTGAAACGGGCGAGACGCTCGCTCCATTCCATATCTTTTATCAGAACATAGCCTTCATGTGCCGCTTTGTTCCCAAACAGTGCGTCTTCGTAGGTTTCAATAGGCCCGATAACGATGTCCAATGTATTGGTTTTCATGTCCATCCAAGCCAAATCACTCGCTTGATATTTGTCGTCCAATAAAGCTTGTGCCCTCAATTTCAAGTATTTTTTTAGTCCAGCATCATCCGCTAATTTTGAAGCTTCTAATAATAAGTCTGAAACCTCTTTCAGTTCATTTTCAAATTGTTTGTGATAGGGGATGGAATATAATTTTCCCAGCGAATCACGACGCACAAAATTGTAAATACTTGATTTATCTTTAATGTCAGCAGCTTCAAATTCTTCCTTGGTCATGTCTTTCGGATAGAAATTTGCTCCTGCGGGTTTCGGTCCAACACCTTGCACAAAAGGTTCGTTCCCATCCAAACGTCCCCAAGGACCATAATTGATTTCTACGAACTTTTTCGTATCGGCATCTGAAATGGAATTGAGCAAAGAATCTTTCTTGCCATATGCCTCATACCAAAATAAATCATTCATTCCATCGGCTGCCTGGATAAGCAACGGAATCATTTTACGTTCATTTTCTGTTAGCTTGCTGATATCTGCAGTCAGTTTTACGGACACATATTTATCCAATTTTTTTTGCATGTCCGTTTGAGTAGGCGCTTCATTCAACGCCGCTTCCTTTTTTTCGTCTTTACAGGAAAGTGCCAAAAGAGTGATTAAAGAACACAATATTATTTTTTTCATGTTGAAGTGTGTTTTTGTTGTTGTCCAAAGTTAACCAATTTCCATTTTAATACCCCAAATCGAAAATTTAAAACCTCGCAACCCAAAAGATCACGAGGTTTAAGATCAGAAAAACCTGTTATCAAATGAATAGTTTGTTAATTGATTCAACTAGCCAAAACCAATACATATAAAGACATGAAATCCTTATTAGAGGTTTATTCAAGTTTGAAGGTTTTTTAAATGCAACAATGGATTTGGTCAAAATGTGCCGAGCCATTAAATAGACGTTAAAAACTCATTTCATTTTAAACTATTGAGTCATCTATAAGTCAAAGCAGTATAATTGTTAAAAACAAACTAGACGAAAAACCTATTATCGATAGCAATCGCATTAGTCACACTAAATGCAACCGCTCAAGAAAGAAAAAAAGAGGGACATAAAACAGACATGAAAGAACGTATGGAAATGCGCCAAGATATGACCCCTGAAGAAACTGCACAACTTCAGACTAAAAAATGACATTGATTAGACTTAACAGAAAAGCAGCAAGTCGAAATCGAAAAAATTCTATTGTCGGAAGCCAAAACTCGTAAGGCAAAAATGGAAGAGTTTAAAGCCAAAAAAGACAAGGCTGAAGACAAAAAACTGTCAAAAGGCGACCGTTTGAAAATGCAAAACGAACGTTTGAACCACCAAATTGAGATGAAGAAAAAAATGAAGGCCATCTTAAATGCCGAGCAATATTAAAGGTTTGAAAAAATGCGAGAAAAAAGAGAAGGTATGCGAGCGGAGCGCTCTCAAATGAATAAGCGCAAAGAGTAGATTGGTTGATTGATTAAGTTAGTTTTAATAGAAAAAAGACATTGGTTTTTTAATCCATGTCTTTTTTATTTATGTTATTGGCTTAAAAATTATTGATTTAGTCACTTCATTTCAAATATTTAAAACTGATAAGAACTTCTTTTTGCACTTAAGATTTCAAAAGCATATGAACCGGAGAAGAGCTCACCCGATATCCATGACATATTGATAAGATGAAATAAGTTACCAATAACACATAAAAAAAGGACTTTCAAAATTTTGAAGGCCCTTTTCGATTTTTATAATGACGCTGCAACTTTTTCAACAGCCGAAATCGTTGTATCCAAATCCTCGTAGGTTAATGCATCACTGATAAACCAACTTTCAAACGCACTGGGTGCGATATAAATCCCTTCTTGAAGTAAACCATGAAAGAACGTTTTAAATGTTTCGTTGTTTGCATTTGCTGCACTTTCAAAGTCAGTAACGGGCAACACATCAAAATGAATGGAAATCATGGAGCCTATTCGGTTGATGGTGTGCTGGACTCCGCAGGTATCCAACGCTTTCGCAAAACCTTTATGTAAATACGCTGTTTTCTCGGCAATACGATTAAAAATTTCAGGATCATTGTTCAACGCTGTTAACATTGCCAACCCAGCAGCCATTGCCAACGGATTGCCACTCAATGTTCCAGCTTGATAGACAGGTCCAATAGGTGCTAAATAATCCATAATCTCCTTGCGGGCAGCAAATGCACCGACAGGCAAACCACCACCTATTACCTTTCCAAAGCAAACGATATCAGCATTGACGCCATAAAGTTCTTGTACGCCTCCTTTTGCCAATCGAAATCCTGTCATCACCTCATCAAATATGAGTAGGATATGATGTTCGTCACAAAGTTGCCGTAACGCTTGCAAAAAACCATCTTTGGGTGGAATACAACCCATATTTCCAGCAACGGGTTCGATAATGATGCAGGCGATTTCATCCGGATTAGCGGCAATAAGTTCTTTGACGTTTTCAATATCATTATAGCGTGCCAATAAGGTGTCTTTCGCAGTTCCAGCGGTGACTCCAGGACTGTTCGGAGTTCCGAAAGTGATGGCACCACTTCCAGCAGCAATCAAAAAGGAATCACTATGACCATGATAGCAACCGGCAAACTTGATGATTTTATCTTTCTTTGCAAATCCTCTTGCCAGACGTACCGCACTCATACAGGCCTCTGTACCAGAATTGACGAATCGTATCTTATCAATATTTGGAACCATAGAAATCGCCAATTCAGCGATTTTCGTCTCGACTTCTGTTGGCATTCCAAAAGACGTTCCTAGTTTGGCTTTTTCAATAACAGCATTTACGACGGGATCAAAAGCATGGCCCAAAATCATTGGTCCCCATGAATTGATATATTCTATATACTTATTGCCATCTTCGTCAAAGACATAAGCCCCTTTTGCTGATTTAGCAAATAATGGTGTTCCTCCTACAGCCTTAAAAGCTCTTACTGGGGAATTGACACCACCTGGAATCACCTGTTCAGCCTGTTTGAATAAGGCACTACTTCTTTGATATAACATTCTTAATTGGATTTAATAATCAGATTCTGGCCAAGTTTCAAGTCATAATTGTTCATGCCATTTAATCTTTGCAATTCTTGAACCGAGATATTGTAGCGTTTTGATAAGGAATACATCGTGTCGCCTTTGACCACCTCATGTGTATGGGATTTAGATACGGACTCCACAGTTCTCCTTGGCTCTTTTCTAGGAGTACCGAGCACTTCTTCATCAAACTTATACAGTTGAAAACGTTCAATGATGCCGATTAACTTCTCTGGATATTTTTTATCAGTGGCATAGCCTGCAGCTCGCAGCCCTTTGGCCCAACTTTCATAATCATCTTCATCATGTTTGAATAAACCTGCATAACGACTTCGATTTACCAGAAAAACAGAATGGTCCTCAAAAGATTCTTCGGCATGTTTATATTTCCGAAAGCATTCTTGATTCCGATCATCATCATGATAGATTTGATCTCCAGTCCAATCATGGCATTTGATTCCAAAATGATTATTACCTTCAAGCGCCAATCGACCCTGTCCCGATGCAGATTCGAGGATTCCCTGTGCCAAAGTGATACTGGCTGGTATCTTATAACGACGCATCTCTACTTGGGCAATTTTGCTGTAATTGGCAATGTATTCCTCGGTGCTATTAGCATATGATTTACGAACGTCTCGATTGACGAGGATTTCTGAAGGGGTTTCTGCTGGAGTTTTAGGGTCGTCGGTTTTAGTCTTCACAATGACGCGTTCCGTTCTTTGAGGTGCATTCTTCTTTTTCGTGATAATGCGTTTTTTTGAACCACAACTCACAATCATCAAACCCAACATTAAAATAATTAAGATTCTCTTCATATATCAAACTATAATCGGCATTTTTTTCTGTTTTAAACTTAAATTCATTCCTGCAATGCCCTGCAAGCCTCCAGTATGAATGGCGAGAATTTTTGAATTTTTAGGAAAGTAACCGTTCTTTATCAAATCGTTAATTCCAAACATCATTTTTCCGGTATAAATTGGGTCCAATGGCACCTTGTAATTGCGCTTGAATGCATTTATAAAACTGATTAACTCTTGATTTATTTTAGCATATCCGCCAAAATGATAGTCACTTATCAATTCCCAATTATTTTTCGTTGCAAATTTAGCGATTTCTTCTCTTAAAAAGTCACCTTTTAAGGCTGGAAATCCAAGAATCTTTTGATACGGTAAGCTGCTATTGATCAATCCCGAAATTGTACCACCTGTTCCTACCGAGCAACAGATATAATCAAAGACAGAATCCTCTTCATCAAGAATTTCTTCGCAACCTTTCACTGCCAAAGCATTTGTACCGCCTTCTGGAATCAAATAAAAATCATCAAATTCTTCCGCTAAAGATTGGATAAAGGCTTTTGTGGTTTTTTGTTGAAACTTTTCTCTTGATATAAATTTTAAAACCATCCCACAAGATTGGGCAAATTTTAGGGTTGGATTTTCCTCAATTTTAGAAGCGAGCTCCTCTCCTCTTATAAT